>JAKDNL010000304.1 GCA_030451825.1 Pseudonocardia sp.
TCCCGCGCCCGCGCGTCGCGCCGGACCCGTCCCTGTTCGGCTTCTCCCGGCGCACCCGCAGTCGCCGCGGATCTCGGATGTTCACGCTGTTCTTCGTGCTGGTCTTCGCCGTGATCGTGATCCAGACCGTGGCATCGATCGTCTGATCGGGACCACCGCTCGCCCGCTCGTCCGGAGCAGCGTCGCGCCGCACCGCGCAGCCCTGCCCACGTGTGTCGGAGGTGCCGACTACCCTTGGGGCAACTACCGGCATGCCGCCGGGGCCCGTCAACCGCCGATCCAGCGTCACCGGACCACGCCCGGTGGCCCGGCCCGGTACGAGGAGGTGAGCCGCGATCGGTTCCCCCGCGACCCCGCAGGTCTCCGCGCCCACGTCGCACCGGGTGTCGTCGGTCCTGGCGATCCCGGCGTTCCGTCGCCTGTGGACGGTCACCGCGATCACCTCCACCGGGGAGTGGCTCTCGGTCCTGGCGATGACGTCGCTGGCCACCCACCTCGCCGCCGGTGCCGGGTACACGGCGCAGAGTTTCGCGCTCGGCGGCACGGTGGCCGCCAAGCTGCTGCCCTCGCTGCTGTTCGGGCCGCTCGCCGGTGCCCTGGCCGACCGGTTCGACCGGCGCAAGCTGATGGCCACCTGCGACACGTTGAAGTTCGTGCTGCTGTTCTCGATCCCGATCGTCGGGTCGCTGTGGTGGCTGCTCGCGGCCACGTTCCTGATCGAGCTGTGTGCGATGTTCTGGATCCCGGCCAAGGACGCGGCGGTGCCGAACCTGCTGCGCCGCCCGGACCAGATGGAGACCGCCGCGCAGCTCGGGCTCGTCGTCACCTACGGCGTCGCCGTGGCCGGCGGGGCCGGGCTGTTCGCGCTGGTCACGAAGTTCGCGCCGCTGGTGGACGCCACGACGCCGACGACCGCGGTCTACCTCGCACTGTTCGTGAACTCGTTCGCGTTCCTGTTCTCCGCGCTGATGGTCTGGTTCCGGATCCCGGAGCTCTCCGGCCGCCCGGCGGCGGTCGACCGGGCCGCGAAGCCGCCGTCGCTGGTGTTCATGCTCCGCGACGGTTTCTCGTTCGTCGCGACCACGCCGCTTGTGCGCGGCCTGGTGATCGGCATCATCGGTGCGTTCACCGCCGGCGGCGCCGTGATCGCGACCGCGAAGCTCTACTCGTCGAGCCTGGGCGGCGGCGACGCGGCGTACTCGATGCTGTTCGTCGCCGTGTTCGGCGGGCTCGCGCTCGGCATGGCGGTCGGGCCGCGGCTGGCCCAGCGGCTGCCGCACAATCGCCTGTTCGGCACCGCGATCGTCGGTGCCGGGCTGTCGCTGGTGGTCGTCGCGGTGGCGGTGCACCTGTTCATGGCGATCGTCGCGGTGATGTTCGTCGGCGGGTTCGCCGGCGTCGCGTTCCTGACCGGCCTGACGATCATCGGCACGCAGGTCGCGGACGAGGTTCGCGGCCGGGTCAACGCGTTCGTGCAGTCGCTGGTGCGCGTGGTGCTGCTCGGCGCGATGTCGCTGGTACCGATCGTGGTCGGCGTCGTCGCCACCCGAACGATCACCATCGACGGCACCCCGTACCTGATCGACGGCACCCGGTTCGTGCTGGGCGGGGCCGGCATCGTCGCCGCGGTCGTCGGCACGCTCGCCTACCGGCAGATGGACGACCGCCGCCTCGAGCCGCTGCTCACCGACCTGGTCGCCGCGCTGCGCCACGGCGAGCGCCGCACCGGCTCCGGCGTGCTGATCGCGATCGAGGGCGCCACCCCCGCCGAGACGTCCCGTCAGGCCGGGCGCCTCGCGGCGTCGCTGCGCGAGCGCGGGCACCGCGTGATCGAGCCGGACGACGAGGGCGACGAGGCCCGCTGGAGCGCCGCGACCCGGGAGGCAGACCTGGGCGGCGCGCGCGCCAAGGCCCTCGCCGCGGCGGCCGTGCGCGCCGACCTGGTGGAGCGCGTGATCCGCCCGGCGCTGGACTCCGGCACCGTGGTCGTGATGGACCGGTTCATGGCAAGCCCGCTGGCCCAGTTCGGGGTGGCGGCCGAGCAGATGGGCGCCGCGCCGGACGACGGCGAGCTGGAGACCCTCGGCAAGTGGGCGTCGGGCCGGCTGCGCCCGGACATGTCGGTGCTGCTGGACCGGGCCCCCGACGCCACCGGTGGCGCCGCCGCACCGGTCGCCGGGGCCGAGCACGCCCGGGTGCAGAAGCTGCTGGCCAGGATGGTCGCGGTGGAGCCGCATCGGCACGTCGTGATCGACGCCGACGGCACCGAGGACGACGTCGCCGAGCGCGTGCGCGACGGCGTGTTCCCGCTGATCCCGGCGCCCGGTACCCCCGCTGCCGCTGCCGAGACCGTCCCCACGTCGACGACCGGCACCGGCCCGATCCCGGCCGTCACCGATGACGCGCCCCCGCCGGCCCGATCCTGAGAGGCCGCGCCGATGAGTGTCTGGGACGACGTCGTCGGCCAGCCGGCGGTCGTCGCCGAGCTGGGCGACGCCGCGTCGGACCCCGCGTCGATGACGCACGCGTGGCTGTTCACCGGCCCGCCCGGCTCCGGGCGCTCGAACGCCGCACGCGCGTTCGCGGCGGCCCTGGAGTGCCCCGAGAAGGGCTGCGGGCAGTGCGCGTCGTGCCGCACGATCCTGTCCGGCACGCACGCCGACGTCCGCGAGATCGTGCCCGAGGGCCTGTCCATCTCGGTCGCGGAGATGCGCAGCCTCGTCCAGCTCGCGGCCCGTAAGCCGTCCACGGCGCCCTGGCAGATCGTGATCATCGCCGATGCCGACCGGCTCACCGAGGGCGCGTCGAACGCCCTGCTCAGGGCCGTGGAGGAACCGGCGCCGGAGACCGTGTTCCTGCTCTGCGCGCCGTCCGACCACCCCGACGACGTGCCGGTGACGATCCGGTCGCGTTGCCGCCTGGTGCACCTGCGCAGCCCGTCCGCCGAGGCCGTCGCCGGCGTGCTGCGCGACCGCGACGGCATCGACCCCGACCAGGCGCAGTGGGCCGCGTCGGTCTCCGGCGGTCATGTCGGACGGGCGCGGCGCCTGGCCCGCGACCCCCAGGCCAGGTCGCGTCGCGAGTCGATCCTGGCCGTGCCGACCCAACTGCACCGCCTCGGCGACGCGTTCTTCCACGCCGAGTCCCTGATCCGCTCCGCCGAGACCGAGGCGAACGACCTCCGCGAACAGCGCGACGAGAGCGAACGCGAGGAGCTCGCCGTCGCGATGGGCGCCGGTGGCACCGGCAAGGGCGTCGCCGGTGCCGCGCGAGCAGCCAAGGCGGCCGAACGCGACCTGGAGAAGCGTCAGAAGTCGCGGGCGACCCGGACCCAGCGCGACGCCCTGGACCGCGCCCTCGTCGACCTGGCCGGCTTCTACCGGGACACCCTGATCGCCGCGACCGGCGCCGGGGTGGCACTCGCCAACCCCGACCGTGAGCACGAGATCCGGATCGCCGCCGCGGAGTGGAAGTCCGAGTCCGCGCTCCGGCGGCTGGAGGCCGTGCTGGCCTGCCGGGATGCGCTGGAGCAGAACGTGAAGCCCAGGATCGCGGTCGAGGCGATGATGACGGCCCTGCACCGGGGCTGACCGGCCCCTCGGGGTTGATCGGCCGATCGGTCCCGATCGTGGCCACCGGCGGCCACGATCGGGACCCGACCAACGATCACGGGGCCGGGGACGTCCTCGGGACCGCTGACCATCCCGTACACACTGGTCCCGCGGTCGTCACGGCTGCCGCAGCGGGCGGTGTGACCCGGGTGCCGAAGCGCCGAGGGATGCCCCGGTACACTCTGAACCGCACCACCTGCCGCCTTAGCTCAGTCGGTTAGAGCGACGCACTCGTAATGCGTAGGTCGGGAGTTCGACTCTCCCAGGCGGCTCATTTCACAGGTCAGGACGTTATATTCGATCTTGCCTGTGCCGCAGAGCGTTTCGTGGGCATCTCCAGTCGGAGTTGCTGTAGGTCACCCCTGACCCTGTAAGGGTGCTTCTCGGGATGCGGATCCTGTGTCGTGGCACGGCTTGTGCGGAGAGTCCCAGGTCAGCGCGTTGTCGCGTGGCACGGGTCTGAGTCGCTCATCGACGCATTGGTGCTCAGGCGATGGCAGGGTCAACATCTCGGTCCGTCTTGAGTGTTGGCTGTTGTGCCGCCGCGCAGGCGGTAGCGTGTTCGGGTGTGGCTGCTGCCGCCGTAGGTTCCGTCGAGCCGGTTGGTCGGCCGTTCGCCGACGCGACGCCGGCCGAGATTCGTGCGGCGTTGACCCCGGAGGACGCTGTGTCGTCCGATCGGCATTGGCGGGCTCTGATGCAGCGGGCGACGGAGCGGCTCGACCTCACCGAGGTGCACGAGGCCCTTGAGGCGTGGCGGCAGACGGCCATGGTGACCAGCGCGACCGGGGTCGAGGGCTACCGACGTCTGGTGCGAACGGCCGAGGAGCGCCTTCGAACCGGAGAGCGTGCGCCCGGCGCGGTTCCGTGGCGTCAGGTCATGGCCGAACGCGGAATGACCGACTGATCCGCGATCACCAACCGCGCGTTGCTGGAGATCGCGCCCTACAGCGGCCGTCCGGTCAACCCGGAGCGAACTCCGGAGGGCCCGCTGCGGCACCTTGCGTTCGGCACCGCCGCACAGCCATGCCCGCAACGCGTTCAGCCGTCGTGCTGATGCGTCCGTTCGCCGGCCCGGGATTCGGTGGCGATCCAGTTCGCGAGTAGCGCGATCCCGTCGTGCGACGGCGTTCCGGGGCGGAGCTGTAGGCGGTGAGGACCAGGCCGTCGTCGGCGGAGAGTTCGATGGTCTCGAAGTCGAGCTCGAGGTCACCCACGACGGGGTGGTGGAAGGCCTTCGTTCCGGTCCGGTGCAGCCGGACGTCGTGGCGGGCCCAGCGGGTGCGGAACGGCTCGCTGCGGGTGGAGAGCTCCCCGACGAGGTCGGACAGGTCCCGGTCGAAGGGGTCGCGGCCGGCTTCGGTGCGCAGCAGCGCGACCGAGGTGTCCGCGGCGACCTCCCACTGCGGGTAGAGGTCGGACGCCCGCGGGTCGAGGAAGCAGAACCGTGCCAGATTCGCCGGTTTCGACGGGTCCGGGTGCAGAGGGTCGGGGTAGAGCGGGGCGTAGAGGGCGTAGCCGAAGGGGTTGGCGACGAGGATGTCGAGGCGGCGGTTACGCACGATCGCGGGGGCGTCGGTCATCGCCTCGACGATTCGCTGGGTCACCGGGCGGACGGCGCGGGCGGCGCGGCGCCGGACATGGGTCGGCCGCTGACCTCCGGCCTACCGCACCCGGGACGGCTCGGCGGACGAGTGGTCCATGGGCTCCTCCACCGATGGGAAGTCGCCGCTACTCGATATCGGGGAACTGAGCTGCGCCCCAGCCGACGAGCCATCTCTTGCGCACAGTGACGAGTCGGTAACGCCCGCAGCAACCCGTGCGAGCAACTGTAGGCCGCCGGGAGCACGGTGGCCTGCCGAAACCCGTCGGAGGACGCCCCAAATGCCCCCAAAGAGCTTCCGGCAGATGGCGCAGGACGGATTCGCGCCGATCAACTCCGCGCTCACCTTCGGCCCCCCGACCGACCTGGCCGCCGGCTGGGACGGCACCCTCTGGGCGATCGACGGGAGCGGGGCGCCCCACCTCTACGATCCGCTCGGCGACAGCTGGCAGCTCCACGGCACGGGGATCGACGGCGCCACGCAGAACGACGACGTGGGGGTGATCTGCTTCCGCGGTGCTGAGATCTTCGTCCCCCGCTCGGGGCCCAGTACCCAGCTGATCGGCAGCATCTGGCCGCAGCTGCCGCCGGGCTACCAACTGGGGGTGCGGGGGGCGGCCTCGGCGGCCGACAAGATCGTGCTCTTCCGCGGCGGCACGTACCTGACCGTGCCCTGGCCGACACTCGGCGCGTCGGCGTCCGGCACCCTCCCCTCGGCGGCAGCGCCACACACCGTGGGCGCGTTCGCGGCGGTACCGGGCGCGGCCGCGCCGCCGGTGCCGATCCGCGCCTGTCGTCCGGGCGCGACCGATCACGCAGCCCAGACCGTGGTCGCGGACTACGTCGCGATGCCCCTGGCCGGCATCACCGGGTGGCCGCAGACGACGAACTGGCAGGCCGGCGTGATCGACGGGGCCTATACGCAGAGCCCCGGTGTGGTGCTCGTCATCCGCGGCGGGGAGTTCGTCACCCTGACGTTCGCGGCGGGGGCCGCGCCGACGGCCAGCGGGCCGACCCCGCTCAGCGCGCACGCCGGCTTCGGGGTGCTGCCGCCCGACTGGCTGGCGACCGGCTTCGACGGTGGCTTCTACGCTCAAGGCCTCGGCTATTTCTTCAAGGGTGCGCAAGCGATCGTCCACGGCAGCCAGGAGGGGGCGACGAAGCAGACCACGGCTGCAGCGCCGCCGGCGCCCGCGCCTGCGGCCAGGTCGGGGGCTGCGCACACCGCGGCCCGCGCCCGGAGACGCGGGGTGCCCGGCGCTGCCGGCCCCACCCCGCGCCCGGTCGCCGTCGAGGCGCCGGCCAACGGCCTGTACTACATCCCCGCGATGACGCCCTTGTGGCCACCGAGTTGGAATCCCCGGTTCCAGCACGCGCCGAGCGGGCGCGCCGGGGGCCTGTGGGGCGCCACCGTCGAGGGCTATGTGGTCAGCTCCGACGGCACCGGCTGGACCACGCTGCCGGGCGATGCCATCTCGGTGGCGGCGGGCGTCGACGGGTCGGTCGTCGCGGTGCCGAAGTCCGACCCCGCGCAGCTCGCGCAGTGGAACGGCAGCGGCTGGGCCACCGTCGCCCAGCACTCCTCCCCCCTGGCACAGGTGTCGGTGGGCAACCAGGGGCTGGTGTGGACGCGCGACGCCGGCAACGCCGTCCAACAGCTCTCCGGGGGCCAGCTCCAGCCGGTGCCGCTGGCCGGTGCCGCCGCGCACATCGGGGCGAACGACGACGGGACGCTGTGGCACTGCACGGGCAGCGACGCGAATGCCCTGCGGCTGGCCCCGGACCTGAACGCCCCGTCTGCCGCCGTGGCGGTGGCCGGGACGGTGCAGAAGGTCGCCAGCACCGGATTCGGCGCGGCGCACTGCCTGGCGACCCAGAACGGCGCGACCCAGGCCTACAGCTACCAGTCGCCCTATGCCTTCCGCACCGCCGGCAGCTACACCTTCACGCTGGGCGACCAGATCGAACAGGGTCTCGGCAACCTGTACCTCGTCGCGCAGCAGGGCTACGACGATCCTCCCGCTCCGCCGCCGACGTACCAGGTCGTCGCGCTGGACGCCCACACCGGCCAGGAGCTGTCGCGCTCGGCGACTGCCCCGCCGAAGCTGCGATACACGGCACCGGTGTTCGACCCGCTGCACGACACGCTGATCGTCGGCCTCACGCCGTACGGCACCGTCAGTGAGCCGGGCCAGTTGGTGGGGTTGGACGCCCGTGACCTGAGCCGCGTGCGCTGGTCGATCGCGCTACCCGACAACCGACCGCTCGGCCCCGGCCGGCCGACGCTTCAGGGCACCCAACTCTGCGTCTCGGACAACGTCAACACGCTGCTCATGTACGACACCGGGGCCACCCCCGACGCCGCGCCCGTTCACCGCTGGACGTACCAGCATCCCATCGCGCCGCAGGACGACCATCGCCTACCGCCGCCCGTGATCGCCAACGGCACCGTCTACGCCGCCTGGTGGCTGTTCGCGACCTCCTTCGGCTTCCTGCAGCTCTGGCTGTGGAAGCTGGACGCCGCCACCGGCACCGCGTTGCAGACCCAGCCCGCCGCGCCCTTCCGCTACACGAACCCGACGGCGAACCTCGAGAACTGGTTTCTTATGGGGCAGTCCGCACCCCTGCTGGCCACGCTGCCCGGCACGCAGCCGGGACAGCCCCGCCAGGTGCTGCACGTCAACGGTGGCCAGACGGTCTGGGGCATCGACGTCGATGCGGCTACCGGCCAAGCCTATGACCTGCCGGGCGGCCAGGCAGTCGTCACCAGCGGCTTCGGCTTCGCCGACAACGTGCTGTGGTTCGGCGACGGCGGCGGCACCCTGTACGGCCTGGACGGCCACCTGGCGACGGTGCCCAATACGCCCGCGTCCCTGCGGGGAAACTCGGATGGTCAACTCTTGACCACCCCGGTGCCCTACACGGACAGCCAGGGCAACACCGCGATCATCCTCAGTGAATGGGATCAGTACATGGCCCTGCCGGGCCTGCTGCTGTTCG
>JAKDNL010000305.1 GCA_030451825.1 Pseudonocardia sp.
GCAGGACCTTGCCGGCGCCGCAGATCAGCTGGCGGGTGACCAGGAACGGGAGCAGGACGTCGGCGATCCGGGAGAACTCGCCCTGCCGGGCCACCAGGTAGTTCTCGTGGCAGCCGTAGGAGTTGCCCGCGGAGTCGGTGTTGTTCTTGAACAGGTAGATGTCGCCGCCGATGCCCTCGTCCACCAGCCGCCGCTCGGCGTCGACGAGCAGATCCTCGAGGATCCGCTCCCCCGCCTTGTCGTGCGAGACGAGCTGGGTGAGCGAGTCGCACTCGGCGGTCGCGTACTCGGGGTGTGAGCCGACGTCGAGATAGAGCCGCGCCCCGTTGCGGAGGAAGACGTTCGACGACCGCCCCCAGGACACCACTCGGCGGAACAGGTATCGCGCGACCTCGTCCGGCGACAGACGTCGCTGTCCGTGGAAGGTGCACGTGACCCCGAACTCGGTCTCGACCCCGAAGATCCGACGCTGCATGCCGTTCAGGGTAGGCGTTATGAGGCATCTACTGTCAGACCTGTGAGCGAGTGGTATCGGCGCGCCGCCGGCAGGTCCCGTCATCTCCGGGGTGGGTTGGCGACCGTGTCCGCCACCGACCGGGCCATCACGGCGGCTATCGCGGTCCGCCCCTACAGCCGTTCGGACGTCGCGATGCGGCGCCTGTCGCGGGCCGCGGACCACAGCATGCTGTGGATGGGCGTGGGCGCGGTGCTGTCCGTGCGACGTGGCAACGGCCGCAAGGCGGCCATGCGGGGGCTGCTGTCCATCGCGCTGAGCAGCGTCACCGCGAACGCCGTGCTCAAGCCGCTGCTGCCCCGGCGCCGGCCCGCCGCGGCCCACCTTCCGCGGTACCGCACGATCCCGAACCCGCCGACGTCGTCGTCGTTCCCGTCCGGGCACGCGGCCTCGGCTGCCGCGTTCGCCACCGCCGTCACCCTGGAGAACCCGCGCGCCGCGCCGGTGGTGATCCCGCTGGCCGGGGCCGTCGCCTACTCCCGGGTGCACGTGGGCGTGCACTGGGCGTCGGACGCGCTGGTCGGAGCCGCGATCGGGACCGGGGTGGCCCTGCTGACCCGGCGCTGGTGGCCCGCCCGGATCTCGGACGAGGCCCGCGCCCGCCCGATCGACACGGTGCCGGTCCTGCCCGAGGGCGAGGGCCTGGTCATCGTGTCCAACCCGTTCTCCGGGCCGCCGGACTACGACGCCTCCGACGACGTCGCCGCGCGCCTGCCCGCCGCGCACCATCTCGTCGTCACCCGGGGCCTCGACGTCGACGAGCAGCTGGAGAAGGCCATCGACGAACGCGGGCGCTGGGTGCGCGCGGTCGGTGTCGCCGGCGGTGACGGGACGGTCGCCGCGGCCGCCGCGGTCGCCGACCGGCGCTCGCTTCCGCTGGTCGTGGTCCCGGCCGGGACCCTGAACCACTTCGCCCGCGACGTCGGCGTCTACGACACCCAGGAGGCCGTCGACGCCACCCAGGCCGGCGAGGCGGTCGCCGTGGACCTGGCGATGGTGGAGGCGCACCCGGGCCGGGACACCGACCCGGCGGACCCGGCGGTCATCCGCACGCGCTACTTCCTCAACACCGCCTCGATCGGCTCCTACCCGGAGCTGGTGCGGCTGCGCGAGAAGTGGCAGCCGCGCTGGGGCAAGTGGCCGGCGTTCGCCGCCGCCCTGGTCACGGTGCTGCACCGCTCGGAACGGGTGAAGGTGCGGATCGAGGACCGCTGGCTGGAGGTGTGGTTCCTGTTCGTCGGCAACGGGCCCTACCACCCGCGCGGCGCCGTCCCGGCCTGGCGTCCGACGCTGGACTCCGGGCTGCTCGACGTGCGCTGGCTGCGCGCCGACGTGCGGTTCTCCCGGCTGCGGGTGGTGATGGCGCTGATCCTGGGCGCGCTCGGCCACAGCCGCGTCTACGCCCAGCGCGAGGTCCCCGAGCTCGACGTCGAGCTCAAGGAGCCGAGCATGCTGGCCACCGACGGCGAGCTGGTCGAGGAGGCCGGCCGCTACACGTTCCGGGTGGCCCCGAACCCGATCCCGGTCTACCGCCGGGACGAGGAGCGCTGGACCGGACGATCCCGGCCGTTCCAGGGCTGACACGATGGCCCGTGAGCGGAAATCACCGCCGGAACGACGATATCCACGCACGACCGGTGTCGGGCCGGTACTGCTGCGCGATGCCCGGATCCTCGGCGAGCCGGGAGGCTGGGGCCGCTCCGGGGAGCCGGTCGACGTCCGGATCGAGGACGGGCTCGTGTCCGCCGTCGGGCCCGGGCTCTCCGCGGCCGGCGCCGAGGTAGTCGACGTCGACGGGCGCACGGTGCTGCCCGGGCTGTGGGACAACCACGTGCACGCCGACCAGTGGGCGCTCGCGCGGCGCCGGACCGACGTGTCCGGAGCCCGCTCGGCCGCCGAGGCCGTCGACCTGGTCGATGCGCGCCTGCGCTCCGCTCCCCCGGCGCCGGGCGAGACGCTGGTCGGCTACGGGTTCCGGGACGCCCTGTGGCCCGAGCCCGCGCACCGCGACCTCCTGGACCCGGTCACCGGCGACACCCCGGTCGTGCTCGTCTCCGGGGACCTGCACCAGGGCTGGCTGAACTCGGCGGCGCTGGCCCGCTACGGCCACCGCGACCATCCCACCGGGATGATCCGCGAGTCGGAGTTCTTCGCCCTGACCACCGCGCTGGCGAACGTGGCGGCCGAGCAGCTGGACACGTTCGCCACCGACGCCGTGCACGCCGCCGCCGCGCGGGGCGTCGTCGGGATCGTGGACTTCGAGGCGCCGTGGCCACTGGTCCGCTGGGCACGGCGGATCGCCGCCGGCGCCGACGGGCTGCGGGTGGTGGCCGCGGTGTGGCCGAGCCACCTCGACGGCCCGATCGGGCGCGGTCTGCACACCGGCGACGTCGTCCCGGGCACCGGAGGGCTGCTCACCACCGGCCCGCTCAAGATCGTCACCGACGGGTCGCTGAACACCCGGACCGCCTACTGCCACGACCCCTACCCGGGGCTCGAGCACTCGGCGCACCCCTGCGGGATGCTGCTGGTCCCGCCCGACGAGCTGGAGCCGCTGCTGCGCCGGGCGGTCACGAACGGCCTGGACGTGGCCGTGCACGCGATCGGCGACCGGGCGAACACGCTGGTCCTGGACGCGTTCGCGGCGACCGGGGCGCGCGGGCGGATCGAGCACGCGCAACTGCTCGACGACGCCGACGTCCCCCGGTTCGCCGAGCTGGGCCTGGTCGCGAGCGTGCAGCCCGAGCACGCCCTCGACGACCGCGACGTCGCCGACGCGCTGTGGAAGGGCCGCACGCACCGCTCGTTCGCGTTCGCCTCGCTGCACGCCGCCGGCGCCGGGCTGGCGCTGGGCTCGGACGCCCCGGTCGCGCTACTGGACCCGTGGATCGCGATCGCCGCGGCCGTGCACCGCACCTCCGACGACCGGGATCGCTGGCACCCGGAGCAGGAGATCGGCCGTGACGTCGCACTGGCCGCCTCGGCCGGCCCGGACGGCCCGATCGCGGTGGGCCGGCGCGCGGACCTGGTGCTGACCGACGCCGACCCCGCCGGCTGCGCCCCGTCGACGCTGCGCGCGATGCCGGTCGCCGGGACCCTGCTGGGCGGGCGCTGGACGCACCGCACCGGGGTCTGAGCGGTCGCCGACCGTCTCGGCAGCGTCCTCGCACAGGTTCAGGCGTCCTCGCACTAGCCCCACCGTGTGTGAGGACACACGAACCTGTGCGAGGTGACGGCGTTCCGGGCCGGTGGGGCGGGTCTACCGTGATCTGGCCTCGCGGCCGTCGGTCGCCGCACAGATCGTCGTCGAAGGAGCCCCCGATTCCCCGCCTGCCGCAGGGCACCGCGTTCGCCGGCCTGGTCGTCACGTTCACCGTGGTGATGATCGGGACCACGATGCCGACCCCGATGTACGCCGTCTACCAGAGCGAGCTCGGGTTCTCCCCGATCGTCCAGACAGTGATCTTCGCCGTGTACGCGGTCGGCGTGCTGGCCGCGCTGCTGCTGTTCGGGCGCTGGTCCGACCTGCTCGGGCGACGGCCGCTGCTGCTCGCCGGGGTCGGGTTCTCGCTGGCGAGCTCCATCGTGTTCGTGCTCGCCGGACCGGTGCCGGTGTTGCTGGTGGGGCGGCTGCTGTCCGGCATCTCGGCCGGGATCTTCGCCGGGGCCGCGACGGCGGCGGTGATCGAGGCCGCGCCGCCGTCGTGGAGCTCGCGCTCGTCGGCCGTGGCGACCGCGGCGAACACCGGTGGCCTCGGGCTCGGCCCGCTCCTGGCCGGACTCGCCGTGCAGTTCCTGCCGGCGCCGCTGCACCTGTCGTTCGCGGTGCACGCGGTCGCCGTCGCGCTGTGCTGGGTGCTGGTGCTGCTGGCCCCGGAGACGGTCACGCCGACCCGACGCCCGAGGCTCCGTCCGCAGAAGATCGCCGTGCCGGCCGAGGTGCGCCCGGTGTTCGTCAGCGCCGCGACGGCCGGGTTCGCCGGCTTCGCGGTGCTCGGGCTGTTCACCGCGATCTCGCCGCGGATCGTGTCCGAGGTGCTCGGCAACAGCAACCACGCCGTCGCCGGGCTGCTGTCGTTCCTGCTGCTCGGGGCGTCCGCTGCCGCCCAGCTGGGGTTGCGCCGCTTCGACACCGACCGGACGCTGACCCTGGGCTGCGTACTGCTCATCGCCGGGATCCTGCTGGTCGGGCTGTCGGTGGCGACGGCGTCGTTCCCCGAGCTGGTGATCGGCGCGCTGATCGCCGGCGTCGGGCAGGGCATGTCGTTCAGCAAGGGCCTGGCCACGGTGAACGCCCGCGTCGACCCGGCGCAGCGGGCCGGGGTCACCTCGTCCTACTTCGTCGTGCTCTACGTGGCGATCTCACTGCCGGTGGTCGGCGTCGGTGCGGCGTCGATGGCCTGGGGCCTGGTGACGGCCGCGATCACGTTCGCCGTCGCGGTCGCGGTGCTGGCCGCGGTCGCGCTGACGGCGCTGCTGATCCTGCAGCGCCGCGGCGCGCAGCAGCCCGACGCCGTCAGCGGGTGAGGCGACGCCGTCGGCGAGTGAGCAGCCCGTCCGGGTCACACCGGGCTCATGGAGCGGGCACGCCGAAGAGGTCGTCCAGGTCGGCGATGCGGACTCCCGGTGGGCGATCGAGCTCCGGGCCCGGGACGCACTCGTGTCGCGGGGTCGGGAGGTCGATGATCGTTCCGGGTTGTCGGCGTGGTCGTCGGTCCGGGTCGATCCAGGCCGGGGGTAGGAACTCGGGGAGTCCGTCGCGGATCCGGACGAGCCATCCGGGGTGATGGATCAGGTGGTGATGCCGTTTGCAGAGCATCACGAGATTCTCGAGTTTCGTCTCGCCGAGCTCTTCCCACCCGAGGATGTGGTGAAGTTCGCACCACGACGGCGGGCGGTCACATCCGGGGTGCGCGCACCCACGATCTCGGGCGGTCACCGCGCGGCGGAGTCCGTCGGGGATGGTGCGGGTGGCGCGTCCGACGTCGAGGGGCTGGCCCTCCCCGTTGAGGACGATGGGGATGACGGCGGCGTCGCAGGCCAGCATTCGCAGTGTTTCGGGTGAGGTACGGCCGCCGAAGTCGAGCATTGCAGCGCGGGCGCGGTTCTCGAGGTCTTCGAGCGGGATGATCACCGAGATCTGCGGGCGCCGCCCACCGGTCTGTGGGACCAGGGTGCTGGGGCCGTGTTCCAGGGCGAACCCGCACACCTCGGCCAGGGCCTCGGCCTGGCGCTGGGCGGGTTCGCGGGTCTCATCAGCGGAGGCGGGCTTGGACTTGGCGTCGATGACGGTGGCGATGGCGTCGAACATGGCGGCGTCGTCGAAGCGGCCGGTGATCTTCCCGCCGGCGCGGTTGCGGTGACGCACCAGCCGCAACTCGTTGATCTCCGGTTCGGGGCGGTCGTCGGGTGCGGGCCCGTCCTGGTCGAGTTTGTCGACGAGCTCGGTGCCCCACACCTGCAGTTCGGCTGGGGTGTACTCGGTGGCTTTGGCTGCCAGCTCGGTTTCGGCGGCGGCCCACACTTCGGGGGCGAGTCGTTCGGCCGGGCGGGATCCGAGGACCTTGGCCACGACCTCGACGTGACGCAGGCTGGTGCGCCCGGCGTCGAACACCTCGGCGGTGGCCGGCAGCCGCGCCGGCAGCACGGTGCCGTCCAGGGCGGTTCTGCCGACGACGTTGTCCGCGGCCAGCACGTGGCGGCGGGCCTCGAAGTGTTCCCAGCCGAGCAGGTCGGCCAGCGCTCCGGCGGCGGACTTGTAGCCGCGGGAGGTGAACACATCGCGGCGCTCGACCGTGGCGAGCGTGGCAACCGAAAGGTGATCGAGACGGCGCCGCGCCGCCTCGGCGGCGATCAGGACCGAGATCTGCTCGCTGTCACCCGCTCCGGCGGTGGCCGCGCGCAACCCCTCGACCGCCTCTACGAGGCGGTCGTGCGCGGCAGCGACCCGACCATCGGACATGCCACCATCATACTCGAACATGTGTTCGTTCGGAAGTCTGTCGTCGCAGGTGGGAGACCACTCGGCGCACTCCGATACGGACTCTGTTTGCAGGGCGCTCTACGGCATCCGATTTGGCCGAACGAGGAGCTGGAGCGGCTGCGGGGGTTCCCGGAGATCGGCCAGGAGGAGTTGTTCCGGTTCTTCACGCTGGCGCCGGCGGATGTCGCGTTCGTCGACCCGGGCCGGGGCCGCGGACCGGCGGACCGGTTGGGTCTGTCGGTGGCGTTGTGCACGCTGCCGTGGCTGGGGTTCGTGCCCGACGACGTCGCCGCCGCGCCGCCGGTGGCGGTGGCCCGGCTGGCGGATCAGCTCGGCGTCGATCCGGGCGTGCTGCGGCACTACGGCCGGCGGGCGAAGACCCGCACCGAGCATCTACGACTGGTAGCGCAGTACCGCGGCTGGCGGGTGCCGCGTCGCAGTACTTGATCTCGGTACAGGTGATCCGGCCGGGCCCGGTGACCGTGCTGGAGCGGGTCGCGCACGCCCGCGCAGAGGCCCAGCGAGAGACCTACGACCGGTTCGCGCACGAGTTCACGCCGCAGCGCTGTGCCGGGCTCGACGGGCTGCTGGTGGTCGATCCCGCGGTCGGCGGCTGGGGCCAGCCACAGGAGTCCAGAGTCCACACCATGGGAGCGCCTGTCCCGGGGCGTCATCGATCCGCTAAGAATGGCTCCTATCCCCGCGGCGAGGAGGTCTCGTGTTCCAGGTCACCGTGCTCTACAACCACCCCGAGGATCCCGCCCGGTTCGACGAACACTACGACGAGGTCCACGCGCCGCTCGCCGCCACGATCCCCGGCCTGCAGCGCTACACGGTGACGAGGCCCGGACCGGGCCCGGACGGCACGTTGCCCCCGTACTACCTGGTGGCGGTGATGGAGTACGAGTCCGAGGCGGCCTACGGCGCGAGCATGGCGGGACCGGAGGGCCTGGCGACCCGGGCCGACCTGGCCAACTTCGCGACGGCAGGCGTCACGCTGCTGGCGGGGCCGGCCGGCTCCGTCGTCTGACCGGCACCTGCATCGACGCACTGCGCCAGGTCGCCGCACTCGGTGGCCAGCTCCACGCGACCGACCTTCGCCAGGCCCACGTGAGGCAGTCACAAGCCCCGCGCCTCGCCGGCGCCGACGCTCCGCCCACACTGGGGCCCGCGGACCCAGTAGGAGCCGCGCCGCCGCCAGACGAAGCGCCCGGGCCTTACCTTGCGGTCTGGGTCAGCATTGGGAGCAGCTGGCCTCGAAAAGGGGGCTTCGTCTGCGTCGCAACACATCACGGCTGGTCAGCCATAACCGCCCCTCGGCCAGTACTACGGCGACGCCCGTCCGAGTCATGCGGCGCGGCGACGGCATTCGCGACTCGGGTTCTGCCGCAGGGCCAGGCCACCGAGAGGACGACGCGTCCGGACGCGTCGGACAGCGAGCCCGCGACGCCGCGGACGACACCGTCCTCGTCCGGGGACTCGGCCCCGACGTGCAGGCCCAGCACCGACTCGTACCAGGCGCGGCTGCGCTCGACGTCGGCCCCCGGGATCTTGATGTCGTGCACGCCGGCGATCGGCGGAACGCTACTCGTCGGCCCTCCGACCGGCGGGGATGGGGTCGTGGGGGGGGGGGGGGGGGGGGCGGGGGGGGGGCGCGGGGGGCGGGGGGGGGGGGGATGGGGGGGGGGGCGGCGGGAG
>JAKDNL010000897.1 GCA_030451825.1 Pseudonocardia sp.
AGCCGCTCGACCGCATCACCCGGCTTTACTGGGGCCCAGATCCCGACGACCGGGACGCCTTCGGTCGACGACAGCCCTACGGCCACGGGCTACGCCCGGCCTGTCGTCGCTGCGCCGCCCGCCACAGCCTGCTCGACCCGGTGCCCTGCAGGTTCCCCGACCACTACATGATCTGCCGGCGTCACCAGCTCTGGATCGGGCCGAGCATCCGCAACCCCGCCGGGCAGCTCGACCTCACTGACATCCCCGAACTCGCTCGGTCTCAGCGCCGCCACGAACGGCTGCTGCGCGACCACGCCAGCACCGTGGTGGCCGGCACGCACCACCACGCCGCGCAGATCTGGCGTTCCCGCATCCTCCGCCGGCCCACGTTGACCCCGCTCCAACAGCACCGCCTTGACACCCTCGCCCGCAACGGCGCCGAGGTCCAGCTCATGGTCGACACGAAGCTCCTCGGCCACGATATGATCAACAGCCTCGCCGTCCGGGTCGCGATCTATCCCGAAGTCGTGCAGCTCACCGAGCTTCTGCTCGGCTTGCGCGGCGAGTCGCGCTGGGCCTGGATCTGGAACCGCCGCCGGTGATCCCCGGCGAACGCGCCGCCGGATGAGCCGCAGGTGGTTGGGCACGGTCGGCAGGCACGATTGACTGGCCCGTATGCACGCCCGCATCGCCGAGATCAAAGCCCGCTGCCCCGACCCCGACGCCACCATGAACCGGATCATCGGACTCGGTGCGACGCACCAGGGCCGCGACCACCAGATCGACACCTACTTCGAGGTCTCCCACGGGCGGCTGAAGCTACGACAAGGCGACATCGAGACGAACCTGATCCACTACCGGCGCGACGATCGCCCCGGCCCGAAGGACTCGCACGTCCTGCTGCACGCCCCTAGCGATGGGGACACCTTGAAAGCCACGCTGAGCGCGGCCTTGGAGGTGCTCGTCGTCGTCGACAAGCAGCGCGACATCTACTGGCACGGCAACGTCAAGCTCCACCTCGACCACGTTGCCGGCCTCGGCGCGTTCGTCGAGATCGAAGCGATCGACCGCGACGGCTCCCGCACCCGCGAAGAGCTCCACGATCAATGCCGCCACTGGATGAGCACGCTCCACATCGACCCCGGCTCGCTGATCACCCAGTCCTACAGCGACCTGCTGCTCGGCAGGGTCTCCGAGCTGCCGGGTCAGGCGGCTGACCGTGGACAACAGATCGTGACAGGCGGCGTCCCCTCCGAAGAGGAGACCGTGACCACGCCCCCGACGGAGAGACCCCACATGCCGATCAGCGTCCTGACCGACGCCGACGCCGGCGAGGTCCTGACCCTGCAACGCGCGGCCTACGTCAGCGAGGCGCGGCTGCACAACGACGTCGCGCTGCCACCGTTGACCCAGACTCTTGACGACCTCTGCGACGAACTGGGCCGCCGCGACGTCCTTGCCTGGGGCCTGCGCGAACGAGGGCGCCTCGTGGCCGCCGTCCGCGTCACTGTCCGCGATCACCGCGCGGAACTCGGCCGCCTCACCGTCACACCCGACCGACAGGGCGAAGGGCTCGGAACCCGGCTGCTCCGCCACGTCGAGGAACAGCTGCCCGAAGCCGTCGATGCCATCGAGCTGTTCACCGGCGAACGAAGCGAAGCCAACCTCCGGCTCTATCGACGGCACGGTTACCAGGAAACCCGCCGCGCCCCCGCCGGCTACTACGACCTCGTCCACATGCGCAAGATCTTGAACACGGCCCGGAGTGGCTCAGATTCGGGTGGCGAACCGACGGTCCGTCATTGCCAGTCGACCTGAGCCACCGCAGATCAAGGACGCGCAGTGGCTCGGATCGACTGGCACCGGACAG
>JAKDNL010000306.1 GCA_030451825.1 Pseudonocardia sp.
CTCAAGGCCTTGTGGCTCACCGGTCACCCGGTCGGCGTCGACGACCCGTCGATGCTGGCCTCGACGTCGATGACGGTCCTCAACGGCGTCACCGTCGCGATGGATCTCTGCGTGATCGGGCTGGCGCTCACGCTGACCGCCGCGTGGGGCAGGCGGCTGCCCGCGGTCGTGGTGCTGCTGCCCGGCTGGGTGGCGACCGGGTTCCTGCTCCCGATCGCGGTCTCCGTGCCGCCGGCGACGCTGGCGGCCGGCAGCGGCGTCACCGGTGACGGGCTCGCCGGCTGGGTGCGGCAGCTGGTCTACGGTGGTTTCGCCTGGCAGGGGGCGTTCCTGCTGATCGCGTTTGCCCTGTACGCCCGGGGGCGGTGGTCGGCGACCGTGCGCGACGCCGGCCCGTCACCGGAGGCCGTGCGGCCGCTGCTGCGCGCCACCGTCGGCGGCGGCACCGTGATGGCCGCTCTGAGCGCGGTACTGCATGTCCTGCACGGGGTGGCCTCGGGTGGCGGGGCGGTCGGGGTCGTCGTCGCCGTGGCGAACGCCGCGTTCGCGCTGGCCGGTGCCGTCGGTGTGATCGCGCTGGCCCGCGGCACCCGGGTGACGAGCGCCGTCGTCGCCGGATGGGCCGGAAGCGCCGCGATGTTCTCCTGGGGTCTCTGGACCGCCGTGACCACGATGAGCGCCTCCGACCTCAACGCGTCCGGCCTGCCCGCCTACGGCCTCGCCCAGCTCACCGGGCTGCTCGGCGGCTTCGCCCTGGCCGTCGCGGGGCTCCTGGCGCTGTCCGGGCCGGCCATCGGTGACGAACGAGCGTGACGTTCGTTGCGTCGACCGGTACGAGGGTCACGCTCGTACCGGTCGGGTGGCCGGGCCGGGCCGGGCCCCGCATCATGGAGTCGTGCTGGACCTGTCGGGATCGACGCTGCTGGACGGCGTGGCCGAGCTGCGCACACGGATCGGTTCGGCGGTGTTCGCCAAGGTCGCCGGGCCGGAGGGCTCCGGGCGGCGCGCGCGCATCCACGCCACCCCGGGACCGCGCTGGTTCGACGAGGACCGCCCGATCCGCCGCGTACACGGGGACGCCTCGATGTTCGTCGGCGGTCTGCGGGCCCTGCTGCTGCAGTCGCTGCACCCGCTGGCCATGGCAGGGGTCGCCGGGCACTCCGGGTTCCGCGGCGACCCGTGGGGCCGGCTGCAGCGCACCAGCTACTTCCTGGCCGTCACCACGTTCGGGCCCGCCGAGTTCGCCGACGAGACCATCGCGAAGATCAAGAACGTGCACTCCCACGTGCACGGCACCGCCGCCGACGGGCGTCCGTACTCGGCGTCGGATCCGCACCTGCTGCGCTGGGTGCACATCGCCGAGATCGACAGCTTCCTGCGCTCGCACCAGCGCTACGGTCGCGAGCCGCTCGACCAGGCCGGGCGCGACGGCTACGTCGCCGACACCGCGCGCGTGGCCCGCGAGCTCGACGTGATCGACCCGCCGGAGACCGAGGCCGAGCTCGCCGCGCAGATCGAGGAGTACCGCCCGGAGCTGACCGGCAGCCCGGAGGCCCGCGCCACCGCCCGGTATCTGCTGTTCAACCCTCCGCTGCCGATCCCCGCGCGCATCCCGTACGCGGTTCTCGGCGCGGCATCGGTCGAGATGCTGCCGCGCTGGGCCCGGCTGCCGCTGTGGCTGCCCTACCTGCCGGTCGCGGAGTCCACCGTCGCCCGGGCCGGCGGACAGCTGGTCACCACCGGGATCCGCTGGGCCATGTCCACCCCGCACCACGCGTGAGATGACGCTCATGGTCCTCCGAGCGTCTCGCAGAGCCACCAGCGTCATCTCACCCGGCATTTCTCCGGGCCCGCGGGACGACGGCGCTCGGACGACGGCGCTCAGGCGCTGCCCCCACCGAGCAGGACGTCGGTATTCATGCGCCGCCCCTGACAAGCAGGACGTCGGTATTCATGCGCCGCCCCTGACAAGCAGGACGTCGGTATTCATGCGCCGCCCCTGACAAGCAGGACGTCGGCGTCGAAGCAGGTGCGGGTGCCGGTGTGACAGGCCGGGCCCACCTGGTCGACGGTGATCAGGAGCGCGTCGCCGTCGCAGTCCAGGCGCACCTCGTGCACGTGCTGGACGTGTCCGGAGGTCTCGCCCTTGACCCAGTACTCGTGCCGCGAGCGGGACCAGTAGGTGCCGCGCCCGGTGGTCAGAGTGCGGTGCAGCGCCTCGTCGTCCATCCAGCCGACCATCAGCACCTCGCCGGTACCGCGCGCCTGCACGACGGCGCAGACCAGCCCGTCGGCGTCGCGCTTGAGCCGGGCCGCGATCCGTGGGTCCAGCTCCGACTCGCGCACCCGTTCACCTGCCGTCATCGGACCTGCACCGCGGCCCCGCGCAGGGCGTCCTTCACCTCGGAGATCCGCAGCGTGCCGAAGTGGAAGACGCTGGCCGCGAGCACCGCGTCCGCGCCGGCGCGCACGGCGGGCGGGAAGTGCCCGACCTCGCCGGCGCCGCCGGAGGCGATCACCGGTACGTCCACCACGGCGCGCACCTGGGAGATCATCTCCAGGTCGAACCCGGCGCGGGTGCCGTCGGCGTCCATCGAGTTCAGCAGGATCTCCCCGACGCCGAGCTCCTGGCCGCGCCGCGCCCACTCGACGGCGTCGACACCGGCACTGCGGCGGCCGCCGTGCGTGGTGACCTCGTAGCCCGAGGGCTGCGGCTTCTCGCCGTCGGGCACGCGGCGGGCGTCGACCGATAACACGATGCACTGCGACCCGAACCGGCGCGACATCTCGTGCAGCAGCTCCGGGCGGGCGATCGCGGCGGTGTTGACGCTGACCTTGTCCGCGCCCGCGCGCAGCATCGTGTCCACGTCGTCCGGGGTCCGGATGCCGCCGCCGACGGTGAGCGGGATGAACACCTGCTCCGCGGTCCGCCGGACCACCTCGATCATGGTGCCGCGTTCCGAGGACGACGCCGTGACGTCGAGGAACGTCAGCTCGTCGGCGCCCTCGGCGTCGTAGACCCGGGCCATCTCGACCGGGTCGCCGGCGTCGCGCAGCTCGCGGAAGTGGACGCCCTTGACCACCCGCCCGGCGTCGACGTCCAGGCAGGGGATCACACGGACCGCGACACCCATGTCTCACCGACCTTCCGCACGGCCGCCAGGGCCTCGGGCAGGGTGAACCGCTGCGCGTAGAGCGCCTTGCCGACGATCGAGCCCTCGATGTTCGCGCCGTCGGAGGCCGCGCGCGCGAGGCTGACCAGGTCGGACACCTCGGCGATGCCGCCGGAGGCGATCACCGGCGCCGGGGTCGCCTCGGCCACCCGGCGCAGCAGCTCGACGTTCGGGCCCGCCAGGGTGCCGTCCTTGCTGACGTCGGTGACGACGTAGCGCGCGACCCCGTCGCGGTCCATCCGGGCCAGGGTCTCCCAGAGGTCGCCGCCGTCGGTGGTCCAGCCGCGCGCGGCCAGCCGGTGCCGCCCGTCGATGATCTTGACGTCGAGCCCGACCGCGATCCGGTCGCCGTGCTCGGCGACCGCGCGCGCGCACCACTGCGGGTCCTCCAGCGCGGCGGTGCCCAGGTTGACCCGGCGACATCCGGTGGCCAGCGCCCGCTGCAGCGACGCGTCGTCGCGGATGCCGCCGGAGAGCTCGACGTCGACGTCGAGCCGGCCGACGACCTCGGCGAGGAGCTCGGCGTTCGAGCCGCGCCCGAACGCGGCGTCGAGGTCCACCAGGTGGATCCACTCGGCGCCGTCGCGCTGCCAGGTCAGGGCGGCCTCGAGGGGCTCGCCGTAGCCGGTCTCGCTGCCGGCCTCCCCCTGGACCAGGCGGACGGCCTGGCCGTCGGCGACATCAACCGCGGGTAGCAACGTGAAACTCACCCATGGAGCCTACCGACGCCGCCGCGGCAGCTCACCGCGCGGCACCGGGATGGACGACGGCGGGTCACTGCGAGCGGACCGGCGGCGACGAGGTCCCGGTACCGGCCGAGAGCAGCGCGGCGACGAGCGCGACCCCGGCCAGCAGGGCGAACACCGGTGGATAGCCGCCGAGCAGCCCGGCCAGAGCACTCCCGGCCCACGGGCCGATCGCGATCGCGATCATCACCGGGGCCGAGAGCAGCCCGCCGAGACGGCCGTAGAGCCCGGTCGGCCAGCGGTCGGACAACGCGGTGGCCTGCAGCAGCGTCATCACCCCGCGGGCGGCGCCGGTCGCCATCGCGACGACGACCAGCAGGAAGGCCGGACCCGGCAGGACCCCGAGCAGGGCGGTGGTGCCCGCCAGCAGCCCGCAGATGAGCCCGGCCCGCCCCCGCGGCCCGGTCCGGGAGACGAGCCGGGCGTAGCCGAGGCGGCCCAGCACCTGCCCGACCCCGCTGAGCCCGAGCGCCCACGCCGCCGCCTGCGTGGACAGCCCGCGCTCGATCAGCAGCGGCACCTGGTTCACCGGCACCGCGAACGAGGTGAACGCGCCCAGGCAGATCACGGTCACCAGCAGCAGGAACGCGCGGCTGCGCGCGACCTGCCCGGCCGTGCGGTCGTCGCCGGCCCCGTTCTCGTCGACCGCGGCCGGCTCGGGCTCCGGCCACGTCCCGCGCAGGCCGAACAGGTGCAGCGGGATCGTGAGGACCGCGAGCACCACGGCCAGCACCAGGTAGGTCCCGCGCCAGTCCAGCGATCCGAGCAGGGCCGCGGTCGTGGGGGCGAACACGGTGCTGGCCAGGCCGGCCACCATCGTCAGCACGGTCAGCGCACGGACCCGGTCGGCGCCCCACCAGCGGGTCAGGGCGGCGAACGCGGGCGGGTACAACGTCGTCGACTGCGCCACCCCGGCCACTAGCCACCCGGCGACGAACATCGGCAGCGATTCCGACGTCGCGATCACGACCACGGCCGGCACCGCGAGCAGCGACCCGGCCGTCATCACCCAGCGCGGGCCGTGCCGGTCCAGCAGCCGACCGACCGGGATCCCGACCAGCGCGGACACGATCAAGCCGGCGGAGAACGCCGCGGTGACGGTGCTGATCTCCCAGCCGGTATCGGCCGCGATCGACGGCGCGAGCACCGGGAACGCGTAGTACAGGACGCCCCAGCTGGTGATCTCGGTGACGCACAGGACCACCAGCACGCGCCAGAGGCCGTGCCGGGACATCCGCCCGTCGTCAGCCGACGACGTCACGCAGCCAGTTCTGCAGCACCGTCGCGCCGGCGTCGCCGGACTTCTCCGGATGGAACTGGGTCGCGGCCAGCGCGCCGTTCTCCACGGCGGCGACGACGTCCTCGCCGTGGTGGGTCCAGGTGACCAGCGGCGGACGGATCGCGTGCGAGTCCTCGAGCTCCCAGCGCCGCACCCCGAACGAGTGCACGAAGTAGAACCGGGTGTCGGCGTCCATGCCCGCGAACAGCGTGCTCCCGCGCGGGGCCGTGACGGTGTTCCAGCCCATGTGCGGCAGCACGTCCGCCTTGATCCGCTCCACGGTGCCCGGCCACTCCCCGCAGCCTTGGGTGTCCTCGCCGAACTCCACGCCCCGGTCGAAGAGCACCTGCATCCCGACGCAGATGCCCAGCACCGGGCGCCCGCCGGCCAGCCGGCGACCGACGAGCCGCGGCCCGCGCACCTCGTTCAGGCCCTTCATACAGGCCGCGAACGCGCCGACCCCGGGCACCACCAGCCCGTCCGCCTCGAGTGCCTGCTCGAAGTCCGCGGTGACGGTGACGTCCGCGCCGACCCGCTCCAGCGCGCGCTCGGCGGAGCGCAGGTTTCCTGACCCATAGTCGAGTACGACGATCCGTGCCACCGCCACAGGGTACGGGCCGGTCATCGCGACCACCGCCGGCCGACTCGTCCCCCTACGGCGAACGGTCGAACCACTCCATGGAGCGAATCGTTCACTGTGGGTATAGCTTTACCTCGTTCCTCTCGGTGCACGGACCGGAGCGGGGCGTGACACCGCTGTGGGGGAGCGACGATGCCACGGGCGATCGAGGATCTCGAACACGTCGGGCACTCCTGCATGATCCCGGACAGCGACGAGCACGTCTGGGAGGCGACCGCCGCCTGGGTCGCCAGTGGACTCGCCGCGGGTGAGCGCGTCCTCTACTTCGAGGACGGCACCGCCGAACGGCTCCTCGAACGGCTCGCCGACGACCGGGTACCGGCGGACTCCGCCATGTCCGAGGGCCAGTTCCAGATCGTGCCCACCGAGGCGACCCGAGCGGTCACCACCGGCCCCCTCGACCAGGTGGCGCCGGCGATGCAGCACGCCATCGACGAGTCCGGGGAACAGGGCTGGCCCGGGGTCCGGATCATCGGCGAGGCCGCGCGGGGCCGGATCCCTCAGGGCCTGGACTCCCTCGTCGCCTACGAGCAGGTGTGCGACCAGGTCCTGCGGGACAACCCGATCGCCCGGTTGCTCTGCCTCTACGATCCCGCCCATTTCGACGAGGACGCCTTGGTCGCGATGCGCCGGGTGCACGGCACGGAGCTGACCGCCCCGCCGGCCTACGACGACGGTCTGCTGCGGGTGACCCGCCCGATCGACTCCATGCTGCGGGTCGCCGGCGAGATCGATCGGAGCAACCGCAGCGTGCTGCGCGGGATGCTGGACAGCGCCCTGGAACAGACGCTGCGCGCGGTCGACGTCCCGCTCGACGTCACGCTGGACATGGCATCGCTGCGGTTCCTCGACGTCGCCGGCGCCGTCGAACTGCTCCGCGGCGCGCAACAGTTCCCCGGACGACAACGACTCGTCCTGCGCGGGCCCCGATCCCGGGTCCAGCGGGTCCTGCACCGGTGCGGGGCGCCGACCGTGTCGCATCTGGTCGTCGAGTCGCACTGGGCCGACGGCACGGACGCCGACCGATGAGTGTCGACGCCACCCACCAGGCCGCCCAGCAGCTCCAGCACGCGGCCGGGTTCTACGAGTCCCGGACCGACCTGCTCGCCCAGGTCGTACCGATGGTGCGGGAGGCCCTGGAGCGCGGCGACGGCGTCGTGCTGGCCGTGCAGCCGAGCACCGCCGACGCGCTGCGCGAGATGATGGGCGGGGCCCGCGAGGTCACCCTGCTCGACCACCCGGACGAGCCGCTGGGCGGCTGCGGGCAGTCACTGGCCGTGCACCGGGCGCAGGTCTTCGACGCGCTCACCGCATCCGGGCCGATCACCGCGATCACCGAGCACGACAGCCGCTTCGACGGCCCGGACGGCCGCTTCTGGACCGAGCTCGACACCGCGGCGCAGGCGGCGATGGCGCACCTGCCGGTCCGGCTCACCTGCTTCTTCCCCCTGCTGCCGCTGCACCAGGTCGTGCTCGACGGCGCGCGCCGCAGCCACCCGTTGATCCGCGAGAACGGGCTGGTCCGGCCGAACCCGGACCACCTGCCGCCCGGGGACGTCCTGGCACAGATCCCGATCCCCTCGCCCGTCCTGCTCGGTGCCCCGCACCACCAGATCGAGTTCGGCACCGAGCGGCTGGCAGAGATCCGGGCGTTGGTCGAGCGGGTACTGCACGACGACCGGTACACCGCCGAGCAGGTGGACGACGTCGTGATCGCGGTGAACGAGGTCGCCACGAACGCCGTCGAGCACGGCCGCGGGCCGGCCAACCTGACGCTGTGGGTCGGGCCGGGGTACTGCGTGGTCGAGGTGCACGACCGGGGCGTGCTCGCCGATCCGCTACCGGGGCTGACCGCACCGCCGCCGGATCACGACCACGGGTGGGGTCTCTGGGTCGCCCGTCGGTCCTGCGAGTACCTGCGGGTCTGGACGGACCCGGCGGGCACCCACGTCCGGATCCACATCACCGTCCAGATCTAGAGCGCGCCCTTGGTCGAGGGCACGCCGGTGATCCGCGCGTCCGGCTCGGTGGCCGCGCGCAGTGCGCGGGCGACGGCCTTGAACTGCGCCTCGGTGATGTGGTGCGGGTCCCGGCCGTCGAGCACCCGCACGTGCAGCGCGAGGTGGCCGTGGAAGGCCAGCGACTCGAACACGTGCTTGTTGAGCACCGTCGGGTAGTGCCCGCCGACGACGAAGCCGCGCATCATCTCCGGCTCGCCGGTGCAGACCGTGTAGGGCCGCCCGGAGACGTCGACGACGGCCTGGGCCAGCGCCTCGTCCATCGGGATCCAGGCGTCGCCGAAGCGGCGGATGCCCGTCTTGTCCCC
>JAKDNL010000898.1 GCA_030451825.1 Pseudonocardia sp.
ACGCGGATGTTGTGGTCGGTCCAGTGGTGCATCGGGGAGAACGAGACCACGTGCGGGTCTTTGAGCTGGCGGAACCCGAACTCGGCATCGGATTGGGAGCGGTAGCCGGCCACGACCTCGGCGTCGGGCCAGTCCTCCCGGTCGGTGATCAGGACGCGTTTGCCGAACACCTCGGTGGCCAGCGCGGCGCGGGCGGTGGTGTCGATACGCCAGCTCAGCCGGTGTTCGGCGGGGGTGTTCCCGGACAGTTCCCAGGTGATGACCCGCCGCGCCCAGCTGTCGCGGCAGATGCTGGTGATCTCGGCCTCGACCTGGTCGCGTCGGCGGCGGGTGTGTCCGCGGGCCAGGGTGGCGGCCAGGTCATCCAGGCGGGCGCCGGCCTTGGCCAGGGTCTGGTCGAGCCCGCGTTCCTGGCGCTGGTGCAGGGTCCGGGAGTGGGTGAGCAGCACCCGCCGGTCGCGGCCGTAGATCGTGGCCCGGGTACTGAGCGCGGTCAGGCCGGGGAAGCGGTGCTCGTCGACCGGTGCGCGCCGGGAGGCGGGTAGGGCGAGCAGGTCGGGGTGGTCGCTGGGCGGCACGGACCCGACATATCCCAGACCGGACTCGGCGAGGTAGGCGAAGTTGGCGATGGAGTTCTGCCCGGCGTCGAACACCACGGTCACCTCACCCGCGCCGGTGTCGCCGCCTGGGTCGGCACGGGTGTCGGCACGGGTGTCGGCACGGGTGGTGTGGTCGAGCAGTTCCTGGTAGCCCCCGGTCAGCTTCTCGATCATGGTGGTGAACTGGGTGACGTCGGGCCGGTTGCCGGCGTAGGTGTGTGAGACCAGCGGGACACCGCCGTCGCGGGTGATCACCAGGCCGAGCCCGACCAGGCGCAGGTCGGACCGCTTCTGTTTGGCCTTGCCGCGCTGCGCGATCGGCGCCCGCTGGTTGCCGGTGTCGATGTAGGTGGCGAAGTTGGTCATGTCCAGGGCCAACGCCGAGGTGTCCAGCTCGAACACTCGGATCATCGCCGCACTGACCCGGCGTTCGATCTCGGCGAGCTCCTCCAGCGACACCGCGTGCATCGCGTCCCAGAACCGGCGGTGATCCAGCACCGACGTGCCGATCTTGGTGAACCGGTCCGCGGCCGTGCTGCGCCACCAGGTGGCGAAGCCGAGCTTGGCACACGGGGCCACCACCCGATTCAGCGCGGCCAGCGCCAGGTAGGTGCCGGTCGAGGCACCCGCGCCCGGGACCTGCCCGCCGGTCACCGCGTCCACAATGCCGATCACATCCAGCCGGGTCAGCATCTCCCACACCGCGGCCACGTCCCCGAACCCCAGGTGCCGGGTCCGCTCCGGGCGGGCCGCGGCCTCGGCGCCTTCCACCGCCGCGGCGACATCGGCGGCGGTGCCCAGGTAGCGCTCCGAGACCATCTTCGGCTTGCCATCCACGCGGGCCATCTCCCGCAGATACCAGTACGTCTTCCCGTTGACCTTCTTCGGGTACAGACTCGCCACAAGATTAGGTCATACGCTCTCCGCTCGACCCGATCAACGACCGACACGCCTGTCACCAGGAAAGATGGATCAATCCAGCGGGCGACAACCCATCAGGACAGCAAGATCGTCGGAAACTCGGGCTAGCGTCTAGCTCTGGCTGGTGCCGTGCGCGGAAACCGTCGCCCTGCCCTGGCGCCGATTTCCGCACGACCCTGTAGACCTGGGGTATGACCGACGCCGGAACCGTCAACCACCAGGTCCGACTGGCCGCCCGCCCGACCGGGCTGCCGGGTCCCGATGTCTGGGAGTACACCACCGAGCAGGTCGGCGCCCCCGCCGAGGGACGCTTCGTCGTCCAGG
>JAKDNL010000307.1 GCA_030451825.1 Pseudonocardia sp.
GGTGCCGTCCCGAACCGCGGGATGGGAACCGGCCCGCCCCGCGGGATGGCCGGCGGGATCCTCGGGCGCCTCCCGATGTCCCTCCAGCAGCGGGGAGCGCGAGAGCAGGACCACCCCGCCGATCAGCAGCACCGCGGACAGGCCGGCGCCGGCCAGCCACCACCCGGTGCGGACCTGTTCGTCCAGCAGCCCGACGCCCCAGATCGTGGCGACGAGCGGGTTGGCCAGCGTGATACCGGGTTGCGACGCGACCAGCCGTCCGGCCTGCACCGCGTTCTGCAGCAGGAAGAACCCGACCGTGCCCGCGGCGAGCAGTGCCCAGGCCTGCCAGGTGGCCACGACCGCGAGGACGCCCCGGTCCAGGACGGCGGTGACGGGTTTGACCAGCACCGCACCCAACCCTGCCGACATCCCGGCCGCGCCCCCGTAGAGCGCGGTACCGACTCCCCTGCTCGCCCGCCGGGCGGCCACCAACGCCGTCGCGATGATGGCGATCGTCACCCCGAGCCCCACCAGCCACGTGCCGAGGTCGGCCGACGCCGGGTCCCCTCCGCCGGGGGCCAGCGTCAGCAGCAGGCCCGCCACCCCCACCGTCATCACCGCGATCGCCGCCCACTCCCGGGTACCGAGCCGACCGCCGAGCAGGAGCGCGGACAGGATCAGGACCGCCGGCAGTTCCATGACCACCATCAACTGCACCAGCGAGACCGGCCCGCCGGCCAGCGCGGCGACCTGCAGGGCGAAGGAGACCACGATGGAGGCGATGCCCGCGGCCCACACCGGGCGACGCCGCACGAGCAGCCACAGCAGCGACAGCGAGAAGCCCGCCCGTGGCGGCTCGGCCTCGGTGGCCTTGCGCAGCAGCACGATGCCCAGCGCCCCGGCCACCGCGGCGGCCAGCACAAGGCCGATCACCATCACCACAGGGCCGTCCCCGTCCTCATCCGCTCGGCAGGTCCGCGAACTGCCCGATCGGTGCCGAGGATAGGGGGTCAGAGAAGAACCGGCAGCCCCACGGCGGCGTCCACCGCGATCGCGGCGAACAGCACGCACAGGTAGAGGTTCGAGAGGTGGAACAGCGGCATCGGCGAGATCTCGCGCCCCGCCTTCACCGACGAGTGCAGGCGGTGCGCCCGGTAGACGAAGTACGCCCCGCCCACCGCCGCGACCGCGGCGTAGATCCAGGAGGTGGCCGGCAGCAGGAGCAGGCTCCACGCCGCCATCACCCAGCTATAGATCACGATCCGGACCGACACCTGCCGCGGCGTCGCGACCACCGGCAGCATCGGCACGCCCGCGGCGGCGTAGTCCTCGCGGTAGCGCATGGCCAGCGCCCAGAAGTGCGGCGGCGTCCAGAAGAAGATCACGCCGAACATCACCAGCGCCGGCCACTCGACGTTGCCGGTCACCGCGGCCCAGCCGATCACCACCGGCATGCAGCCCGCGGCGCCGCCCCAGACGATGTTCTGCGAGGTCCGCCGCTTGAGCAGCAACGTGTAGACCAGCACGTAGAACGCGATCGCGGCCACCGAGAGCGCAGCGGCCAGCCAGTTCGTGGTCAGACCCAGCCAGACCGAGCTCAGCGCGCCCAGCACCAGACCGAAGATCAGCGCGTTGCGGGTGGGCACCTTCCCGGCCGCCAGCGGGCGGCGCGCGGTGCGCTTCATCTTCTGGTCGATGTCGGCATCGGCGACGCAGTTCAGCGCGTGCGCGCCGGCCGCGGCCATCGCGCCGCCGATCAGGGTGGCGACGATCAGCCAGAGCGAGGGGACGCCACGCTGGGCCAGGAACATCGCCGGTACGGTCACGACCAGCAGCTGCTCGATGATCCGCGTCTTGGTCAGGCCCAGGTACGCGCGCAGCGTCGCGGAGATCCGCGCCCACCGTCCGCCGGTGCCCGCCGAGGTGCCGGTACCGGTGCCGGGCGTCGACTCCGGCCGTCCCGGTCGGGACACGGGTGCGCTCACCTGCAGCTACCTCGCTCGGGTCGATCGGCTCGTGGTGGTGGTTCGTGCGGTCGGTCGACGGTACGTCGACGTCGGGTATCCGCAACGTTCTACAGCGCGTCGAGCGTAGCCGGTGGAATGCGATCCGGGGCGACCGGGTAGCCCGCCCTCGGTCACCGGCATTACTGCTGGCCGGAGGGCTGACCAGTAGGGTGGACGCGAGGTCGGCGACGGGCGGTGTGACGTCCCCCGCGCCCTCGCCGCCGCGGACCGTCCGTGAAGCATCGAGAAGTCGTTGCCAGAAACGAGCACAGGGAGCCATCGTCTTGTCCGTCACCGCAGAGTCCCCCCATTCCGGAGAGAGCGCCGTCCGCGCCCTGACCACGGCGCACCTGCCCGAGGATTGGACGGACCTGGACAGCCGCTCGGTGGACACGATCCGGGTGCTGGCCGCGGACGCGGTGCAGAAGTGCGGCAGTGGCCACCCCGGCACCGCGATGAGCCTGGCCCCGCTGGCCTACACGCTGTTCCAGCGCGTGATGCGCCACGACCCGGCCGACACGGAGTGGATGGGCCGGGACCGGTTCGTCCTGTCCTGCGGGCACTCCAGCCTCACCCTCTACATCCAGCTGTTCCTGGCCGGCTACGGCCTCGAGCGCGAGGACCTGGAGCAGCTGCGGACGTGGGGCTCGCTCACCCCGGGGCACCCGGAGTTCGGGCACACCCGCGGCGTCGAGATGACCACCGGACCGCTCGGCCAGGGCCTCGCCTCGGCCGTCGGGATGGCGATGGCCTCCCGGCGCGAGCGCGGCCTGTTCGACCCGGACGCCCCCACCGGCACCAGCCCGTTCGACCACCAGATCTACGTCGTCGCCTCGGACGGTGACATCGAGGAGGGTGTCACGAGCGAGGCGTCGTCCCTGGCCGGGCGCCAGGAGCTGGGCAACCTCACGGTCGTCTACGACGCGAACGAGATCTCGATCGAGGACGACACGAACATCGCCCTCTCCGAGGACACCGCGGCGCGCTACGAGGCCTACGGCTGGCACGTGCAGGTCGTCGAGGGCGGCGAGAACGTGACCGGGATCCTGGCCGCGCTCGACGCCGCGAAGGCCGAGACCTCGCGCCCGTCGTTCATCGTGCTGCGCACGGTGATCGGCTACCCGGCGCCTAACAAGATGAACACCGGCGCCGCGCACGGAGCCGCGCTGGGCGACGACGAGGTCCGCGAGGTCAAGAAGGCGCTGGGCTTCGACCCGGACAAGGACTTCGAGGTCGACGACGACGTCCTGAAGCACACGCGGTCGGTCGGTGAGCGCTCCCGCGCGGAACGGGAGACGTGGCAGGGCACGTTCGACGACTGGGCCTCCCGTGAGCCGCGGCGCAAGCAGCTGCTCGACCGGCTGCTCGCGCACCGCCTGCCGGAGGGCTGGGCCGACGCCCTGCCGCGCTGGGACACCGACGAGAAGGGCATCGCCACCCGCAAGGCCTCCGGGGAGGTGCTCGCCGCCGTCGCGGACGTGCTGCCGGAGCTCTGGGGTGGCTCGGCCGACCTGGCCGAGAGCAACAACACCACGATGAAGGGCGCCGACTCGTTCGGCCCGAAGGCGGCGGCCACCGGTATGTGGGCCGCGACCCCCTACGGCCGGACCCTGCACTTCGGCGTCCGCGAGCACGCGATGGGCTCGATCCTCAACGGGATCTCGCTGCACGGCCCGACCCGGCCCTACGGCGGCACCTTCCTCATCTTCTCCGACTACATGCGCCCGGCCGTGCGCCTCGGCGCGCTGATGAAGACGAACGCGCTCTACGTGTGGACCCACGACTCGATCGGCCTCGGCGAGGACGGGCCCACCCACCAGCCGATCGAGCACCTCGCCGCGCTGCGGGCCATCCCCGGCCTGTCCGTGCTCCGCCCCGGCGACGCGAACGAGACCGCCTACGCCTGGAAGGCCGCGATCGAGAAGCCGCAGGACGGTCCGATCGGCTTCGCGCTGACCCGCCAGGCCGTGCCGACGCTGCCGGGCACCTCGGCCGAGGGGGTCGCGCGCGGTGGCTACGTGCTCGACGAGGCGTCGTCCGGTGTCCCGCAGGTGATCATCGTCGCCACCGGCTCGGAACTGCACCTCGCGGTGCGGGCCCGTACCGCGCTGGAGAACGAGGGCGTCGGCACGCGGGTGGTCTCGATGCCGTGCGTCGAGTGGTTCGACGCGCAGGACGCCGACTACCGCGAGTCGGTGCTACCGACCGCGGTGAAGGCCCGGGTGGCGGTCGAGGCCGGCATCGCGATGCCGTGGTATCGCTTCGTCGGCGACGCCGGTCGCATCGTCTCGATCGAGCACTACGGCGCCAGCGCCGACCAGGCCACCCTGTTCGAGAAGTTCGGCTTCACCGGCGAGACCGTCGCCGAGGCCGCCCGGCAGTCCCTCGCCGCCGCCTCCTGAACGGCATCGGCTCGAATGACATCTGCCCGAACGACATCCGCATCGCCACGAGCGAAGGAGCAGAACTGATGAGCAACGAGCGACTCGCCGCACTGTCCGCGGCCGGAGTCTCGGTCTGGCTGGACGACCTGTCCCGGGAGCGGCTGACCAGCGGCAACCTGAAGGAGCTGATCACCGAGGACTCGGTCGTCGGCGTCACCACCAACCCGACGATCTTCGCCGGGGCGCTGTCCGACGGGCAGGCCTACGACGAGCAGGTCCGTGAGCTGGCCTCCCGCGGCGCCGACGTCGACGCGGCGATCCGCGAGATCACCGTCGCGGACGTGCAGCAGGCCTGCGACGTGTTCTCCGGTACCTGGGAGCACACCGACGGCGTCGACGGGCGCGTCTCGCTCGAGGTCGACCCGCGGCTGGCGCACGAGACCGACAAGACCGTCGCGCAGGCGCTGGACCTGTGGAAGGCCGTGGACCGGCCGAACCTGCTGGTCAAGATCCCGGCCACCGAGGAGGGCCTGCCCGCGATCACCCGGGCGATCGCCGAGGGCGTCAGCGTGAACGTCACGCTGATCTTCTCGCCTGCGCGCTACAAGCTGGTGATGGAGGCCTACATCGCGGGCCTGGAGCAGGCGCAGGTGCACGGGCAGGAGATCGCCCGGATCCACTCGGTCGGCTCGTTCTTCGTCTCCCGGGTGGACTCCGAGATCGACAAGCGGCTGGAGAGGATCGGTACCGAGGAGGCGCTCGCGCTGCGAGGCATGGCCGGCATCGCGAACTCCCGGCTGGCCTTCGCCGCCTACCAGGAGGCGTTCTCCGGGTCCCGCTGGGACAACCTCGCCCACCAGAACGGCCACACGCAGCGCCCGCTGTGGGCCTCCACCGGGGTCAAGAACCCGGACTACCCGGACACGATGTACGTCAGCGAGCTCGCCGTGGCGAACACCGTGAACACGATGCCGGAGAAGACGTTGCGGGCCTTCGCCGACCACGGCGAGGCCACCGGTGACCGGGTCACCGGCACCGCGGCGCAGGCGCAGAAGGTGTTCGACGACCTCTCCGCGGTCGGGGTCGACCTCACCGACGTCTACCTCCTGCTGGAGAACGAGGGCGTGGAGAAGTTCGAGAAGTCCTGGACCGAGCTGCAGGACACGGTCCGCGGCCAGCTCGACGCCGCCAAGTAGCGGCGGGAACGGCGGTCAGCAGTGTCCGACTCCCCCGGTGACGGGCCCGCCGGGGATCCGCACGCCCCGGTGCACGTCGACCTCGACGGTGAGCCGTTCACCGGGGCGGCGCTGCGGATCGCCGGCGAGCTCGCGGCCGAGACCGTCGCCTCCCGGCTGGCCGAGGCCGACCCGAGCGTCTGGGGCCCGCCCGCGACCCACTGTCTCGGTTGGGTGCACCTGCCGCGGACCTCGCGCCCGCTGGTCGGGCAGGTGCGGGCGTTACGGGAGAAGTTCGTCAGCTCCGGTGCGCACCGGGTGCTGCTGGTCGGCGGCGCGGCCGCGACCGCCGGCGCCCGCGCGCTCGCCGAGCCGTCCGCCGCCCGGCTGACCGTGCTCGACGGCGCGGACCCGGCCCAGGTCGCGGACGCGCTGGCCGGGGAGCTCTCGGCCACCGTGCTGGTGGTCGCGGACGCGGCCGGTGACGACCCGGTCGTGGCCGCCGTGCACCGGGTGGTCGCCGACGCGATCGCCGAGGAGCTCGCCGACGGGATCGACGCCGCGGACCCGCTCCCGGACGACCCGCTGGCACGGGCCGCGCTGGCCGAGCGCACCGTCTACCTGACCGAGCCGGGTTCGCCGCTGGACGAGCGCGCCCGGGCCGAGGGCTCGGTCGTCGTGACCGTGGACGCGGACGTACCGGAACGGTTCTCCGCGCTCGGGCCGTTCGGGCTGGTCCCGGCCGGGCTGGCCGGGACCGACGTCGAGTCGCTGCTGTCCGGGGCGGCGGCCGCGGCTCCGCTGCTGACCGCCGACGCCCCGGACAACCCGGCGCTGGTCCTGGCCGGGGCACTGGTCGCGGCCCGCGGGTCGCTGCTGGCGTTGCGCGGAGCCGACGACGCCCCGGCGCAGGCCGGGTGGATCGCCCAGATGGTCTCCGGTGCGCACGGGCCCCTGGTCGTGGTCACCGACGACGACACGGGCCTGGTCCCGCCGCGGAACCCGGCGCCGTCGCAGGCGCCCGCGGTGGTCGAGGTGTTCGCCGGGCGCAGCGGCTTCGCCGACGACGCCGGTGTCGCGACCTCGGGGGATCCCGGCGCCGGAGTGCTGCTCTGGCAGGGCGCGGTGGCCGTCGCCGCCCGGCGCCTGGGCAGCGACCCGTTCGCCCCCGCCCCGGTGCCCGCACGCGATCCCGGCGAGGTGCCGCCGGCGTTCGTCGACGGCGGGGTCGAGGTGCACGCCGGTGACTGGCTCAGCGCCCCGGTGGACACCGTCGGCGGTGCGCTGGCCGAGCTGGTCGCGCTCACCCCCGAACGCGGGCACGTCGCGGTGGCGGCGTGGCTGGACCCGGAGACCGACGCCTCGGTCGCCGTCCTGCGCGGCGTGCTGGCCGAGCGCACCGGCCTGCCGACCACGTTCGGCTGGGCGCCGCGGTCCTGGTCCGGGGAGGGACGGCGGCACCTCGACCCCGGCGACGACGTCTCCTCCGGTGTCCACTGTCACCTGACCGGGGGGCCTCCGGACGACATGCCGGTCCCGGCCGACGCGCCCGGACTGACCGAACTGGATAGCCTGCACGCGGCACAGGCGCGGTCGGTCGTGGCCGCCCTGGGCGAGAACGGTCAGCCGGTGCTGCGGCTGCACCTCACCGACCGCGTCGCGGGACTGGTGACGCTCGCCCGGGCGATCCAGGATCTGGCGCCGGGGCCGGACGGCCCACGACGCAGCAGCAGGGACGAGAGGAACAGGTGATCTCCGGAGATGACTGCCGGTAACGGGGACCGGGTCAACCCGCTGCGCGACCCGCGGGACAAGCGGCTGCCACGGATCGCCGGCCCGTGCGGCCTGGTGATCTTCGGGGTGACCGGGGACCTGTCCCGCAAGAAGCTGATGCCGGCCATCTACGACCTGGCCAACCGCGGGCTGCTCCCGCCGGGCTTCGCGCTGACCGGGTTCGCCCGCCGCGACTGGGCGACCGAGGACTTCGGCCGGGTCGTCTACGAGGCCGTCAAGGAGCACGCGCGCACGCCGTTCCGCCAGGAGGTGTGGGATCGGCTGTACGAGGGCTTCCGGTTCGTGCAGGGCGCGTTCGACGACGACGACGCGTTCGACCGTCTCGAGCGGACCGTCCAGGAGCTCGACGACGAGCGCGGCACCGGCGGCAACCACGCGTTCTACCTGTCCATCCCGCCGAGCGCGTTCCCGGTGGTGTGCAAGCAGCTCGCCCGCTCCGGGCTGTCCAGCCAGGAGACGCCGGGCTGGCGACGGGTCGTCATCGAGAAGCCGTTCGGGCACGACCTGGCCTCGGCCAAGGAGCTCAACGGCATCGTCAACGACGTGTTCCCCGAGGACTCGGTCTTCCGGATCGACCACTACCTCGGCAAGGAGACCGTCCAGAACGTCCTCGCGCTGCGCTTCGCGAACCAGCTCTTCGAGCCCATCTGGAACACCCACTACGTCGACCACGTGCAGATCACGATGGCCGAGGACATCGGCCTGGGCGGGCGCGCCGGCTACTACGACGGCATCGGCGCCGCCCGCGACGTCATCCAGAACCACCTGCTGCAGCTGCTCGCGTTCACCGCGATGGAGGAGCCGACGTCGTTCTCCTC
>JAKDNL010000308.1 GCA_030451825.1 Pseudonocardia sp.
CCGACCCCCCAAATTTGGGGGGGCGCCCGCCGGGCCCCCCGGGTGGGGCGCTCATAGCGCGCCCCGGGCTGCTATATCCGCGCACGGGCGTTTGCCAGATCCGCCAGATTTCTTGCGGCGATCGACTCGGGATCAGGCGTCGTCCGACAGACCGATCACCGAGTCCAGCCCGGACAGGACCAGCGCTCGACGGGCCTGACTCCCGGCCGGGGCGACCAGCGACAGCGTCGTGCCCTCGTCGCGCACCCGGCGCGCCACCTCGGAGAGCAGCGCGATCCCGGCACTGCTGACGAACGCGTCCCGGCTCAGGTTCAGCGTCACCGGAAGCCCGCCGCCGAGATGCGCGATCAGTGGCGCGCGGATCGCGGCCACCCCCGGCAGATCCAGGTCGCCGACGACGGTGATCCGCACACCGTGCAGGTCCGGCGCGGCCCGCAAGCGCGTCTGGTCGATCCGCGCCGCCGCGTCCTCGTCCGGCTCCGTCCGCTCCGGCTCCGGCTCCCCCGCCACGAACTCCACGGGCGGGCCGCCGCCGGGCGTCCCGACCTCGACCGGGATCGACGGGAGCCGGAAGCGCACCTCGGTGCCTTCCTCCGACGGTTCGACGACCAGCTGCTCGGCGAGCTCACGGATCAGCGCGATCCCGCGTCCCCGGTAGCCGGGGTCGGCCGGCGGCTGGCGCCACCGGCCGCGGTCGGCGACGCACACCTCCACCGACCCGTCCGCGCTCAGGGCCAGCCGCAGCGCCACCCCGGGCGTCCCGTCCGGGCCGGGGCCGCCCAGGTAGGCGTGCTCGATCGCGTTCGTGACGGCCTCGCCGACGGTGAGCTGCAGGTCGCTGCGCGCGTCCTGGCCCATCCCACAGGTCTCGCACCACGCACCGATCGTGCGCCGGAGCGGGGACAGGCGGGTCGGGTCGGCATCCAGCTCGAGGGTCAGCGGCGCCGGCATCATCCGGGCGACGAGGACGACGGTGTCGTCCGGGATCGTGTCCGCGCCCTCGGACATCCGGGTCAGCAGCGCGTCGGCCATGTCCCGGGGCTGTGACCCGGACAGGTCGCCGAACGCGGCGGCGAGGCGGGCCAGCCCGTCGTCGATGACCTCGTCGCGACGTTCGAACAGCCCGTCCGAGCAGAGCAGGATCGTCTCGCCGGGCTCGATCCGGTCCGAGGCCTCCTGGAACGGCGGCCGCCCGGAGATGCCCAGCGGCACGCCGCGGCCCTGGTCCAGGGTGCGGACACCGTCCGGCCCGGCCAGCAGCGCCGGCGGGTGCCCGGCGCTGGCATAGCACAGCTCGCCGGCGTCGCAGTCGATCACCGCGCAGGCCACGGTGCTGGCCATCGCGCCGCTGACCCGCAGCGCGAAGTGGTCGAGCTGCTCCAGCGCGCCGGCCGGGGACTGGCCGTTGACCAGGTTCGCGGCGACGGCGCTGCGCAGCTGGCCCATCACCGCCGCGGCCGAGGGGCCACGCCCGACGACGTCGCCGACGACCAGGGCGACCCGCCCGTCGTCGAGGGCCAGCACGTCGAACCAGTCGCCGCCGGCCTCGGTGCCCTGGGTCCCCGGCCGGTAGCGGGTGGCCAGCGACATCCGGTCCAGCTCGGGCAGGCTCTGCGGGAGCAGGCTGCGCTGCAGGGTCACCGCGACCTCGTGCTCGGCCTGGTGCAGCTGGGCCCGCACGATCGCCTGGGCGCACTGGTTGGTCAGCGTCTGCACGAAGCTGCGCTGCTCGGTGGTGTAGGTCGGCTCCACCCCGAACCGGAAGCCCAGCACGCCGATCGGGCGGGCGGCCACCATCAGCGGCACCGCCGTCTGCACCGGGTAGGCCTGCCCCTGCGGGGCCTCGGCGTTCCAGAGCGGTTCGCCGGTGGCCACCGCCCTGCTCAGCGGATGGCCGCGGCCCGGCGCGGTGGTGTCGGGCCGGGCGGGCTCCTCGGGCCAGCCGTCGGACGCGAGCGGGACCAGCACCCCGGCGTCGTCGACCGCCAGCAGCACGACGGCCTTCGCCTGCACCGAGGACCGGCAGTGCTCGACGATCACCTCCGCGACCGACTCCAGGTCGGTGGCCCGCGACAGCGCCGCCGCGATCGCGCCGAGGCGCTCGGCCAGGCGCCGGGCCTCGGTCTCGACCTCCAGCATCGACGCCCGGTCGAGTGCCTGCGCGGCCAGCTCGGCGACGGCGACGGCCGCCTCCCGCTCCGCATCGGAGAGCCGGCGCGGGCGCACGAACCCGACGGCCAGCACCCCCAGCGAGCGGCCTCCGGCCACCAGCGGCATGTAGCCCAGCGTCTGCGACTGATCCGGCACCAGCCCGACCTGCGCCGGGTAGCGGCTGGTCCACTCGGACTCGGTGGCCATCCACATCGACCGGCGGTCGCGCAGGACGTCGCCGAAGGCCGTCGACGAGTCGGTGGGCAGCCGGCCGGCCCGGCGCCACAGCGCCTCGTCCCACCCGTGCCCGGTCAGCGCGCGCAGCCGGTCGCCGCGCAACTGCCACACCCCGGCGTAGTCGGCGTCGAGCAGCTCGACGATGTGGTTGGCCGCGATCGCCGCGACGTCGCCGGGGGTGGCCGCCGCGGACATCTGCGCGGTCGCCCGGTGCATCAGGCCGAGCCGCTGCGCCGAGGCGCGCTCCTGCTCCAGCAGCCGGGCGTTGTCCACCGCGAGCCCGGCGCGGCGCCCGATCTCGGAGACCAGATCGAGGTCGTCGGCGGTGTAGTCCTCGCCCGGGTCGCAGCGCACGACGGTCAGGCGGGCGCTGGTGCGCCCGCGCGCGGGCAGCGGCACCACCAGCGCGGAGCGGACCCGCATCCGGCCCCACACGCCGCGCTGGTCGGCAGGCAGGTCCGCCAGGACGGCCGTGAGCCGGTCCGGACCGATCGGCTGGTGCTCGACCGGGCCGTCGACGGGCGTCAGCGGCCCGAGCCGCCAGAGCGAGGGTTCCAGTGCCGGCCGGGCGGCCGCGACGGCGAGCGTGCCCATCGGCTCGTCGGGCGCGGCCTCGTGCACGAGCGCGACGTCGGCCAGCCCTTCGTCGACGACGGCGCGCGCGAGCTGGTCGGTCCGCCCGGTCCGGGTGATCTCGCGTTCCAGCGACTCCCCGACATCGGAGTAGATCCGGTGCCGGCGCTGCTCGCGGTGCTGGGCGTCGATGTCCAGGCAGCCGCCGACGTAGCCCCCGGAGCGCTCGGAGTTGTCGACCGGGGCGCCGCGGTCGAGCACCCAGGCGAACCGGCCCTGGCCGTTGCGCAGCCGGTACTCCACCTCGAACGGCGCCGACGACCGTGCCGCCGCCGACGTCACAGACCGGTAGCGCTCGCGGTCGTCGGGATGGATCCGGCGGCGCCAGTCCAGGCCCAGCTCGCCGGCCGGGTCGGTGGCGCCGGTGAAGTCCAGCCACCCGCGGTTGACGAACACCCGGTGCCCGCCCGGGTCGTCCACCCAGATCAGCGCCGGGGTGGAGTCGGCCATCGCACGGAACTGCAGCTCCGCGGCCCGGCGGACCCGCCCGAGTTGCAGGTGGTTGGCCACCCGGGCCAGCAGCTCGCGCGAGGAGAACGGTTTGACCAGGTAGTCGTCGGCGCCGGCGGCGAACCCCTCGACCGCGGCCTCCTCACCGGCTCGCGAGGACAGCAGCACCACCGGCACGCCCGCCGTGCGGGTGTCGGTGCGCAGCGCCCGCAGCAGCTCGATGCCGTCGATCCCGGGCAGCGCGACGTCGGCCACGACGAGGTCCGGCGGGGCGGTGCGGGCCGCGTCGAGGGCCTCGGCCCCGTTCGTCTCGACCTGGACGCTCCAGCGTTCGGAGAGCAGGTCGCGCAGGTAGCCGCGCATGTCGGCGTCGTCGTCGACGACCAGCACCCGGTCCCGGTGCTCCAGCAGGAGACCCTCGACGCCGGGACCCGCCGCGGAACGGTCGGTCCCGGCTCCGGGGCCCGGCGGCATCCAGCGCATCGCCTCGGCGACGTACGGCGCGGCCAACGTGGGCGTCGACCGGGTCCCCACGCCGGAGCGGACGAGCCGCTCGGTCGACAGATGGCCGAAGCCCAGCGGCAGCCACACCGTGAACGTGCTGCCGACGCCGGGGGTGCTGCGGACCTCGACCGTGCCGCCGTGCAGCCGGACCAGCTGCTGCACGAGCGACAGCCCGAGCCCGCTGCCCTCCTGGGTGCGGCCGCGACTGTCGCGGACCCGGTGGAACCGGTCGAAGATCAGATCCACCTCCTCGGCCGGGATGCCGGCCCCGGTGTCGGCCACCCGGAGCACGGCCTGCTCGCCGGAGAGTTCCAGCCCGACGCTCACCCCGCCGTGGTGGGTGAACTTCACGGCGTTGCTGAGCAGGTTGAGAACGATCTTCTCCCACATGTCCCGGTCCACCCAGACGGGACGGTCGGTGGGCGGGCAGTCGACGTCCAGGCTCAGCCCGGCGCGCTCGGTGACCGGGCCGAACGCGGCGACCAGCTCGGCGGTGAGCGTGCCGAGCTCGGTCGGGGCGTACATCCCCTCCACGCGACCGCTCTGCAGCGTGGACACGTCGAGCAGGCCGTTGACCAGCTTGAGGATCCGCTGCGCGCTGCGCTGGGCGAGCTCGACGTCGGTCCGCACGGCCGGGTCGTCGTGCTCGCGCAGCCGGTCCAGGGGGCCGAGCACGAGCGTGAGCGGGCCCCGGAACTCGTCGCCGAGCCCGGCGTAGTGGTCCGACCGGATCTGCTCGGTGCAGACCAGCCCGTCGCGGCGGGCCCGCTCGGCCTCCTGGACCCGGGCCGCGGTCACCGCGGTGCCGACGTGCCCGATCACCAGCCGCAGGAACAGGCGGTAGTCGTCGTCCATCGGGATCAGCGGGGACGCGGCCAGCGTGACCCCGCCGGCCGCCTCCCCGTCGGGCGCACGCAGCGCGGCGCGGGCCAGGTCGCGCACCGGCGGTCCGATGCCGTCCACCGCCACCGGCGCGACGGTCGTGAACTCGACCGGGTCGGTGCCGAAGGGCAGCTCGGAGGGGACCCAGTCCGCAGCCGGCTCGGCGATCCCGACGGTGGCCCGCACGGCGGGCTGCTCACCGCAGTCGTCGTAGAACACGGCGCAACCGATGTCGGCCACCGCCGGCTCGAGCACCGCGACCAGCCGTTGCGCGACCACGTCCTCCGACGGCGCGTCCCGGGCGATCTCCCCGAGTGCAGCGAGCAGCTGCAGGCGGCGGGCCCCGATGACCTTGCCGGTGGTCTCGGTGATCATCGTGATCAGGCCGAGCACGTCCCCGGACGCACCGCGCACGGGCGTGCTGGAGTACTGCCAGTAGGTCTCCTCGGCCACACCGTGGCGGTGCAGGACGATCCGGTCGTCCTCGCGGAAGATGCCGCTGACGGCACCGGTGGACATCCCGGTCAGCTCCGCGGCCAGGTGCTCGGCGACCTCGGGCCAGGACCGGTCCAGCGGGGTGCCGAAGCCCTCCGGGTGCCGGAGCCCGGCCAGCGGGGCGAACGCGTCGTTGTAGAACAGCGTGTGCCGCTCGCCCCACCAGACCGCCATCGGATGCCGGCTCTCGAGCATGAACCGGACGGTGTCCTCCAGCTCACGGGGCCAGGACTCGCGCGGGCCGACCGCGCTGGACGCCCAGTCGGTCACCTCGAGCAGCGTGCGGACGTCGGCAGGTGCACCCGCCCCGCCGCCGGTTCCGCTCACCGTCGTGCTCACCTCGTCGTTCCCCGTCGTACCCGGCAGCTGCCGTTGGCCCACCGCAGGATCTCACTGCCGGGTCGGGTCGGCAGGACGGGCGTACGGGCGGGTGCGGGAGACTCCGGCCCATGGCGACACGACTCGACGACGGCAGCTGGGAGATCCAGGGGCACCGCGTCACGTTCCCGGTACGCATCCGGGACGCCGGTGTCGGGCTGTCCACGCACCTGGTCCCGACCCGTCAGGTCCGCGGCGTGCTGGCCGCGGCCGGGGTGCGCCTGACACCGTTCTCGCTGTTCGGCCGTACCCCGGTGTTCGTGATGTTCGTGGACTACCGGGACAACGACCTCGGCACCTACGACGAGGTCGGCGTCGCCGTCCCGGTCCGCTACACCGGGCCCGGTGGGTCCCGATGGGGTGTGCACGTCCTGCAGCTGCCGGTCACCGAGACGTTCACGATGGAGGCCGGCCGCGCGCTGTGGGGCATGCCGAAGTGGCTGGCCCGCGCCGACCTGGAGATCTCCGGCGGGCGCGTCGGCTGCCGTCTCGAGCAGGACGGCCGCCGGGTGCTCGACGCGGCCCTGCGCACGCTGCCGTTGCCGGCGCTGCCGCTGACCGTGCGCGCGTCGCTGACCGCGCTGGCGCCGCGTGACGACGTGGTACTGGCCGCCCCGATCCGGATGCGGGCCCGCGGAACCAGGGTCGGAGCCGGTGGACGCGTAATCCCCGGGACCGGGCACCCGATGGCACAGCAGCTTCGGGCGATGGGCTTCCCGCGGCGCGCGCTGCTCGCCACCGTCGTCGACCACGTGGCGTTCGACATGGACCCCGCGCAGGAGCTGCCCGCCGGCTGAGGCCGGCTACCGGCTCACGTGCTGGCCGACGCCGACGCGCGGTGCTCGCCGAGCCAGGTCCGCAGGTCGCCCAGCGGCAGCGCGCGGTCCGGCTCGTTGTAGATCTCGTGCCAGAGTCCCTCGTACCACCGCACCGTCGTGTCCGGAGCCCCGCAGGCGGCCTCGAACCGCCGGGTGCCCGTCGGGTCGGTCAGCTCGTCCTCGGTGCCGTGCTGGACGAGCACCGGGAGCCGCAGCTCGCCGGAGCGGGCCGTCAGGACCTCCATCTGCGCGTAGACGGCGGCGCCGAGGGCGAGCGTCGGGTTGCCGTGGTGCACGAGCGGGTCGTCCTGGTAGTCGCGCACGACGTCCGGGTCCCGGCTGATCCTGGTCACGTCGATCCCGACCAGGCGGATCGTCGGCAGCACGCGGGCGATCACCTGCAGCGCGGGGACCAGCCGGGCGGGCACGATGTCGTTGGCCAGCGCGGGCGCGGACAGGACCAGCCCGGCGAGCTCCCGCTGATGAGCGACGGCGTGGGCGAGCGCGATCTGGCCGCCCATGCTGTGCCCGAGCAGGAACACCGGCAGGCCGGGGTGCCGGGCGGCAACGAGCGCCCGGAACGTCTCGAGGTCGGAGACCAGGTCCTGGTAGCGGCGGGCGTGCGCCCGGGTGCCGCCGGAGCGGCCGTGCCCGCGATGGTCGAGCCCGTAGACCGCCCAGCCGTCGACGACCAGCTCGTCGACGACGTGCCGGTACCTCCCGGAGTGCTCGCCGATGCCGTGGCTGAGCAGCACGACGCCGGAGGGCGCACCGTCGGGCAGCCACCCCTGCCAGAACAGCTCGACGTCGAGCGATCCGTCCGGGACGCCGGTCAGGCGCCCCTCCACGTGATCGGTCACGACCACTCCCTCGTCGACGCGGGTTCGTTCGTCGCCCCCATCAGCGGGCGATCCGCAGGTCCTGCTCGACGTCGGCCTCGGCGGCCACGCGCAGCGACTGCGAGGCGGCACCGGCGCCGGTCCCGGCCGCCAGCAGGTAGTAGCCGGCACCGAGGTCGGCGATCCGGAACGCACCGTCGGGGCCGGTGTCGGCCCGGCCGACGTTCTCGCCGTCCTGCTCCAGCGTGACCGCGACCCCGGCCATCGGGTCCCCCGAGGCCGCGCGGACGACGCCGTGCACCGCGGCCGAGCGGGTCACCGTCAGCGACACCAGCGCCGGGTCGTCGGCGACCGCGCAGGTCGCGACGCCGGCCTGGTAGCCCTGCGCCGAGGAGACCAGGACGTACTGACCCGCACCCGGAACCCGCAGCGTCGCGGCGCCCCCGGCGTCGGTGGTGCCGGTGCCGATCTCGTTGCCGGTGCCGTCGAGCACGGCGACCGCAACCCCCTCGACCGGCGCCGCGTCCCGTCCGGTGACCCGGACCTCGACATCCTGTCGCACGTTCCCGGATGCCGGCACAGGCGCTGCGCTCGGCGGAGCGGAACGGCGGAAAGCGACCACCGGTGACGACTCGTCCTCCGCCGGGGCGGCCGGACTCGGCGACGTTGGCGCCGTGTCCATGGTCCCGGTTTCCGGCGTGGCGGCGTCGGGATCGTCGTCGTCGCCGGTCACCGGTGTCGCGGAGCGCATC
>JAKDNL010000017.1 GCA_030451825.1 Pseudonocardia sp.
CGAGGCCCTTCATCAGCAGCCCGGCGATGAAGTCGAGCTTGACCGCGAGCCGGGTGGTGCCGTGGAAGGTGAACCGGTGCAGGAACCCGGAGCCGGGGAAGAACGTGGAGGCCTTCTCCGGGTCACCGTAGATGAACACGTTCTCCCACGGGATCAGGACCTTGTCCAGCACGAAGATCGTGTCGTTCTCGTCCATCCGCGACGAGAGCGGGTAGTCGAACGGGCTGCCCATCGTGTTGGCCTGCTGGGCATAGGAGGGCCGGCAGATCAGCTTCATACCGGGCGCGCCCATCGGCACCGTGCAGACCAGCGAGTACTCCCGCTTCTTGATCGGCAGCCCGTAGTGGGCGAGGAAGTTGTAGTGGGTGATCGCCGACCCGGTCGCGACCACCTTCGCCCCGGACACGACGACGCCGTTGTCGTTCTCCTCCTCGACGTGCATGAACACGTCGGAGACCTCGTCCGGGTCACGGTGGCGGTCCACCGGCGGGTTGATGATCGCGTGGTTCCAGTACAGCACCTTCTCCTGCGACTCCTGATACCAGCGCTTCGCGTTGGCGGCGAACGGGTCGTAGAACTCCGAGTTCGCGCCGAGGGTGCCCAGGAACGCGGCCTTGTAGTCCGGGGAGCGGCCCATGAACCCGTAGGTCATCCGCGCCCACTCGGCGATCGCGTCCCGGTCCGCCTTGAGGTCCTCGACCGTGTGCGGGGTCCGGAAGAACGGGTGCGTGACCCCGCTGCTGCCGGTGTCGGTGGGGGTGGTCAGCACGTCGGCCTTGGCCGGGTCGTGCAACGAGTCGTAGAGCCGGGCGGTCATCCGCACCGCGTTACGGAACGCCGGATGCGTGGTGACGTCACCGACCTTCTCCCCGTAGAGATAGACCTCACGGCCATCACGCAGGCTCTCGATATACTCGTCGCCGGTCATCGGACGACTCGCGCGGCCGTCGGCGCCGGTGGGGGTGGGAACGGAATCCTGCTGCAGGGTCATCACTGACTCCCTTGTCGTGGTGCGGTACTGCTGCGGAAAGGTTCTTTGTTGCGGGCTACTGGCCGGCTCTGGAGAACCAGGCCATGCCGCCCGGCCCGTCCGCGGAGTCGTCCCAGAACTGCGGGTCGTGATCGCCGCCCAGGTGGTGGAACTTGCCGGTGTGGAACAGCAACGGGGCGCCGTCGTGGATCCGGAACTCCTGGACCTCGCCCAGGTAGAGCACGTGATCACCGCCGTCGTAGTGCTGCCACGGCGTGCACGAGATGTGTGCCAGCGCCCCACCCAGGCGGGGCGCGCCGCAGTCGCTGTCGGGATTCCAGACGACGTCCTGGTTCGGCTTACCCGCGAAGTGCAACGCCAGATCCTTCTGCGCCGCCTCCAACACGTTCACCGTGAACGGGCGGGTATCGATCAACGAACAGACCCTCGACCGCCGATCCAGCGACACCAGCACCAGCGGCGGATCCAACGACACCGCCGTGAACGCATTCACCGTCGCCCCGTGCGGCGCCCCGTCGGCCCCGCGAGTGGTGATCACCGTGACCCCTGTCGCGAAGTGGCCCAGGCACTGCCTCAACTCCCGTGGATCGATCGCCATCGATCGTCACCTCCCTGGTGTACGCTATGCGTACAGTGCGACCGCTATCCGGTCGTATGGACGAGGGTGTCCCAGAGCACAGTGCACGTCAATGATTCCGCCCGCATGAATGGAAATGTGGCAAGACCTATTACCGACAGACTGTGGAGGTCAGGCGTCATAATGGGCTCGATGATCACCAGCGACGGCGACCGGCTGCAGAGCGTCGAACGCGCCATGTCGGTCCTGCTCGCCTTCGACGCACAGCGCCCGAGCGCGACCATGGCCGAACTGGCGGAGGCCACGAAGTTGGCCCGCCCCACGGTGCGCCGGATCCTGCTGACCCTGCACGGACTCGGGTACGTGGAGAACTCCGGGAGCCATTGGCGGCTCACCCCGCGGGTGCTCAGCATCGGCCAGCACTACTCGGCCTCGAACTCGATCATCGAAGTCGCCCAGCCACACCTGCAGCGGCTCGCCGAGCGGACCGGGGAGTCCGCGTCACTGGCTGCGCTGGACGGAACCGACGCCGTCTACATCGGCCGCGTATCCATTCGACGGATCATGACGATCAACGTCTCGATCGGGACCCGGGTGCCCGCGCACGCGACATCGATGGGCCGGGTTCTGCTCGCCTGGGCCGCACCCGAGCTGATCGCGCAAGTGATCGACGAGACCGGCCTACCGGCGCACACGCGGTGGACGGTGACCGACGCATCGATCTTCCGCGGCGCCCTGCGTACGGTGAAGGATCAGGGCTGGTCACTGGTCTCCGAGGAGCTCGAGGCCGGCCTCATCTCCGTCGCCGCCCCGGTACGCGACCAGAACGGCACCGTCATCGCTGCACTGGCCTCGTCGACCTCGACCGGACGGTCCAGCGGCGAGAAGCTCGTCGCCGACACCGTCCCCCTGCTGGTCGCTACCGCAGAGAAGATCAGCGACGACCTCGGTCATCACGTTCCGGCAGCATCGCGCAGTCTGCGGGCGAACGCTCACGAAGGCTTCTTCTGATCCACCTCGCCGGCGCGGCGGGTAGTCGCACCGTGACGTGGAGCCCCCCAGCGTTCCGGGGGGTGAGGGTGAGGACCCCGTCGTGTGCCTGGGTGATGCTCTTGACGATCGCCAGGCCGAGGCCGACACCGGCGTGGTCGGAGCGTATGCGTTCGGTACCGCGGCGGAACGGCTCGGCGAGCGTGGACACCAACTCCTGCGTGAGCGTCTCGCCGGTGTTCTCGACGGTGAGCATCACCGTCTCGGCATGAACGCCGGTGCTGACCCACACGGTGCCCTGTTCAGGCCGATTGTGGACGATCGCGTTGTGGATGAGGTTCGTGGTCAACTGCAGCAGAAGCGCGTGTGAGCCGACAGTCGGGGTGATGTCTCCGGAGGTCTCGACGGCGACGCCCCGCCGTTCTGCAAGGGGGAGCAGCGTTTCGGCGGATTCCTCCGCCAGGAGGGACAGATCGACGGGTTCCCGGGCGAAGGACCGCTGGTCGGCGCGGCTGAGCAGGAGCAGCGCTTCGGTGAGGTCGACCGCTCGGGTGTTGACGGCGTGCAGGCGCTCGACGAGGTCGCCGGGGTCGCGGTCCGGTTCGTGGCGGGCCACGTCGAGGAGCGTCTGCGTGATCGCCAGCGGGGTGCGCAGTTCGTGGGAGGCGTTGGCGGCGAACCTCCGTTGTTCGGCGACGTGTGCGTCGAGCCGCGCGAGCATGGTGTCGAAGGAGTCGGCGAGTTCGCGGAACTCGTCTCTGCGGCCCGGTAGCCGGATCCGGTGGGAGAGTGACCCGTCTGCGGCCATGCGGGTGGCGTCGGCGATGCGAGTCAGCGGGGTGAGCATCCGGCCGGCCAGAATCCACCCGCCCACGAGACCGAACACCAGCAGGAACGCCAGCACCAGTATCCCCGCCGGGACGAAGACGGCTGCGCCGAAATTGCTTGGGTCGAAGGCGCGTAGGAAGTCGGCCAGATCGGGGACGTAAAGGCTGTTCGAGCTTCGTCGCAGGAGGAACACCCACACGGCGGCGAGCAGCAATGCGCCCGCGATCATGAGGAATCCGGCGTAGCTGAGGGTGAGTTTGAGGCGAACGCTCAAGCCAGGCGGCCTGTCCACGATCTGCTCCCCTCACGCCCGGGTGTCGATGCGATAGCCGACGCCGGTCACGGTGGCGATGATCGCGGGTTCGCCGAGGCGTTTGCGCAGTGCCGAGACGGTGATGCGCACGGCGTTGGTGAACGGGTCGGCGTTCTCGTCCCACGCTCGTTCCAGGAGGTGCTCCGCACTGATGACTCCGCCTTCGGCAGCGACGAGGACGTCGAGCACGGCGAACTGTTTGCGGGTGAGCGCGACGTAGCGGCCGTCGCGGTAGACCTCGCGGCGGAACGGATCCAGGCGCAGGCCCGCGATCTCCCGCACGGGTGGTCTGTTGTGGGCGCGCCTGCGGTCGAGGGCCCTGAGCCGGAGCACGAGCTCCCGGAGCTCGAAGGGCTTGGTGAGGTAGTCGTCGGCGCCGAGCCCGAACCCGGAGGCCTTGTCGTCGAGCCGGTCGGCGGCGGTGAGCATCAGGATCGGCATGCCGCAGCCGGAGGCGACGATGCGTTCGGCGATCTCGTCGCCGGAGGGCCCGGGAATGTCGCGGTCGAGCACGGCGATGTCGTAGGCGTTGACGCTCAGCAGTTCCAGCGCCGTGTCACCGTCACCGGCGATGTCGGCCGCGATCGCCTCCAGGCGCAGCCCATCGCGGATGGCCTCGGCCATGTAGGGCTCGTCCTCGACGACCAGCACACGCACGATCCTCGACGCTACAAGCCGGCCCGTATCGCCGGCATATCGAAAACCGCATACGTGCTGACAACGCCGCGCTGCCTTGACTGGAGGCATGACCTTCCGCAGACCAGCACGAAAGGTAACCCGCCCTGCTCGATCGACGATCCTCGTCGTCGCGGCGGTAGTCATCGCCGCGATGATCGGATCCCTCGGTCTCCAGGCGTGGGCGGCCTCGTCGTCGGTAACACGTGGCTCGGCTCCGGAGGACGGCGGTGCCGTCCCTCCCGGCGTGACGGTCTTCGACGACGACATTCCGGCCGTGGCCAATCTTGATTCGGATTTCCGCGATGCCCTGCACGAGGCCGCCACGGACGCTTCGCGCCGCGGAATCACGTTCTACGTCAACAGCGGCTGGCGTTCCCCGGAGTACCAGAACCGGCTTCTCCGCGAGGCGGTCTCGAAGTACGGCTCGGAAACCGAAGCCGCGCGATGGGTCGCCACGGCGGACACCTCACTCCACGTCTCCGGGGACGCGATCGACGTCGGGCACTCCGATTCCACGGCGTGGTTGGCCGAGCACGGCGCCGACTACGGGCTGTGCCAGATCTACCGCAACGAGCCCTGGCACTACGAACTGCGCCCCGACGCCGTCGATGACGGTTGCCCGCGCCGCTACGCCGACCCCACCCACGATCCGAGGATGCAGAAGTGACCAGAATGCTGGGCAACCCCCCGCCCTCTACCCAGCCGACCCTGGCCGCCAGCGCGCGGGATCTGAGCAAGACCTACGGCCGGGGCGATACCGAGGTGCACGCCCTGCGCGGCGTCGACCTCGATCTCCCGCGCGGACGGTTCACCGCGATCATGGGACCGAGCGGGTCGGGCAAGTCCACACTGATGCACTGCCTGGCCGGGCTCGACCAGGCCGACGGCGGCACCGTCACCGTGGCCGGCACCGACCTCGGGTCACTCGACGACGACGCGCTCACGATCTTCCGCCGCGAGCACGTCGGCTTCGTGTTCCAGTCGTCCAACCTGCTGCCGATGCTCACCGCGGAACAGAACATCGTGCTCCCGCTCGAGCTGGGCGGCCGCTCGTCGGCGAACAGCAGATCCGGGCCGGTGACCACCTCGGCGGAGGTGGCGCAGCTCACCGACGCTCCCGCACCGCATGTCGTCTGGGTCCGCGCCTCCGCGGGCGTCGAGCCGCTCCGGCTCGTCGACGATCTCGACGGGCTGGCGGACGCGACCGGCGCGAAGGTCGAGGACCACCTGCAGGTCCGGGCGGCGGGGAACCGACAGCTCGACATCCTCACCTGGTCGGTGATCGGCCTGCTCGGCGTCTCCGTGGCGATCGCGCTGATCGGGATCGCGAACACGCTGGGACTGTCCGTACTCGAACGCGCCCGCGAGAACGCGCTGCTGCGCGCGCTCGGCCTCACCCGCGGGCAGCTGCGGCGGATGCTGGCGACCGAGGCCGTGCTGCTGTCGGTGGTGGCCACCCTGCTCGGCACCGTGATCGGCGTCGGCTTCGCGTGGGTCGCCTACGGGGCGGTCGTGAAGCCGATCCTCGACGAGGCCACCATGCAGATCCCCTGGCTCTCACTCGGTGCCGTCGTCCTCGTCGCCGCCCTGGCCGGGCTACTCGCCTCCGTCGTCCCGGCCCGCCGGGCCACCCGGGTGACTCCCTCCGCAGGACTGTCCCTCGACTGACCGACGCCGTGGTTCCGGCGGCACCGAACCCGAGCACACGCCATCCTGCCCGATCCCGTGGTCGACCGCCCACGGGTCGTTGGACGAGCACGAAGCCGCTGACCGGTACCCCGAACTGATCGAGCAGGCGCGTATCGAACAATCCGGCTGAACGCGACCGATGCAGGGTCTCGATCCGACGTGGGCTATGTGCCCAGCAACCGGTCAACCTCGCCGGGCCCAGCGCGCGCTTCAGCGGGGGAATCGGGGGTAACGACCGGGGCACGTGCTCGGCTCAGGCGGCGAGCCGGTAGCGGCTGCCGACCGCGCCAGGGGTGAACGCGTCCGGAAGCTCGGAGGCCAGGCGCATCTGGGCCCGCCAGCCGGTGCAGTGCGCGGGGACGACGACGTCTGGTGCCAGCTCGGCCAGCGCGGCCACGGTCGGCTCGATGATCTGCTCGAAGCCGGGCCCGGTCAGGTGCAGGCCGCCGAGCAGCGCGTGCAGATGGTCATGGCCGGTCAGCCGCAGCGCGTGCCGCACGATGTTGACGGCTCCGGCGTGCCCGCACCCGGTGAGCACCACCAGCCCACGGTCGCGCACGTTCACGACCAGGGCCTGGTCGTCGGTGATCCACGGGTCCGGCCGCCAGTTGCCGTCGATCCGTGCCTCGTGCGCCGGCATTCCGCGCTCGAAGTCGGTCGTCCGGTCCACCTCGCCGGTGATCAGCACGCTGTCGTCGAGCAGAAGCGACGGCTCCCGTCGTTCGACGAGGGTGAACCCGCCGTCGGTCAGCGACCGCGGGGACAGCGTCGGCATCTCCATCGGCGGCGCGCCGGGTGGGGCGATCCGGCGGGGCAGCCAGGCCGACGGGTGCAGCACCAGCGGCATCTCGGTGCGTCCCAGCCAGTGCTGCAGCCCGGGGAACCCTCCGGTGTGGTCGAGGTGGCCGTGGGAGAGCACGACGGCCTCGAAGGCGGTCGGGTCGACGCTGAGGCGTCGCCCGTTGGCCGCCATGCCATCGGGCGAGATGCCGGTGTCGAACAGCAGGGTGTGCTCGCGGTCGCCGCGGCGGGTCCGCACCACCGCGGAGAAGCCGTGCTCGGCGACCAGGCCGGTCAGACCCTGCCCGCCCAGGTACTGGTCCGCCGGCACCCGGGCGCTCGCGCCGAGCCCGGCGCGGGTGGCGACCCCGGTCCCGCCCAGCAGCGCGTCGTAGCTGTTGTCGGAGAGCACGGTGATCTCGATCTCGTCGACCGGGTCCAGTGCGATCGGGTCCACGGCCCGGCCTGCAGCACTGCGCGGAGCAGCCAGCGCGAGCGCCTCCGCGCCCGGATGACCTGCGTCGTTGCACATGTGGCGGACCCTACTCGGACCTGCGATGCCGGGACTCGACCGTGGAAGCGACGGTGTCGTCCGCACCGGGCCCGTCACCCGGCCCGAAGACGCGTGGCTGATGTCGCGCCGCTTACCCGGCGAGCCCGGTGCCGAGGAGGGCTTGCTAATTACAATACGGAATCGTACCGTTTCTTATATGGTTGACACCGTACTGGTCGTGGGTGCCGGACCGACCGGACTCGCTACGGCCGTGCACCTCGCCCTGCACGATGTTCCGGTACGGGTCGTCGACGCAGCGCCCGGGCCGGCGACGACCTCACGGGCCCTGGGCCTGCAACCCCGGGGGGCCGAGGTGCTCGAACGTCTCGGCGCACTCGGCGACCTGCGAGAACGCTCCCGATCACTGCTGAACATGTACTACAAGGAAGGTGGGCGCACCGTACTGCGGCTGCAGGTGGGCGAGGTGGCGAAAGTGCTGCCGAAGCCGACCCTGCTGGTCTCGCAGGCCGAGGTCGAGAACGTCCTGCGCGCCCGATTCGAACAGCTCGGAGGCAAGATCGAATGGTCGACCCGGCTCGTCGGCGCGACCCAGCACGGGGATCGTGTGGTGGTCGATGTCGAGGGCGCAGGCGGGCATCCCGACGAGCTCACGACCAATTGGCTCGTCGGCTGCGATGGTGCGCACAGTGTGGTGCGTAAGGCTGCCGGGATCGGATTCTCCGGCAAGAAGCTGATCGAACGGCTGCTGATGGTGGACGTTCAGGCGACGGGCTGGCCGTACGACCGCGACGGCAGCGTGACCTGGATGGAAGCCAGCCGGATGCTGTCGGTCACCGCGCTTCCCGACGACGTGTGGCGGGTGTTCACCGAACCCCCGCCCGGCCTGGCGGAGGCGCTGACACCTGAGGAGATCACCGACCTCGTACTGGCCGAGTTCTTCCGGCGCAGCGGGCTGGATCCGACGTCGGTTGGCGAGGTCCGATGGGCCTCGGAGTTCCGCATCCACCGCAGGCTCGCGGACCGCTACCGGCTGGGCCGGATCCTGCTCGCCGGCGACGCAGCGCACATCCAGAGCCCGACCGGCGGACAGGGACAGAACACCGGCCTTGGCGACGCCGAGAACCTGGCCTGGAAGCTGACCCTGGTCGCGCTCGGCAAGGCCGACCCCCGGCTGCTGGACACCTACGAGGGCGAGCGGCGTCCGCTGGCCCGTTCGGTGTTGGGTGCGACGAGCACGGCGGTCGACATCATGCTGCCGGACCGGTACTGGAAGCGGATGATCCGGGATCATCTGGTGCTGCCCGCGCTGCGCCTGCGAGCCGTACAGCGCCGGGTGTGGCTGGCCGCTTCGCAGCTGGGTATCAGCTACCGGGGTGGCCCGCTCGCAGCGAGGTCGTTCCGGCCTTGGGTCCGGCCCCGGGCCGGCGAACGGGTGCCGGATCTGCACTGCGTGACTGCCGAGGGTGTGCCGAGCACCGTGCATGAGGCGGTCAAGGGGCGTTGGGTGGTACTCGCCGGGAGACAGGACGTGGCGCGTGAGCACGCCGAGGTCGCGGCCCGGAACCTGGGCGATCAACTGGTCGCTACGCTGCGGCCCACGCGCGGTGGGTGGCGCGACGTGGTGCTGATGCGCCCGGACGGACATGTGGCCTGGCGCGGTCGTCCCGACCCGGCGCGGATGTCGGCCTGGTTGGAGGAGAACTTGTGGCCAGGCTAGAGCGGGGGCGTCCGCGCGACCCGGGCAACGACGCCGCAATCCTCGATGCTGCGCTCGACCTGCTCATCGAGCGCGGCGCCGCCGGGGCCAGCATCGAGGCGATCGCCCGGCGCTCCGGGGTGGGCAGCAAGGTGACCGTCTATCGCCGTTGGAAGTCCAAGGAGGACTTGCTGATGGCGGCCCTGGAACATGCTCGCGGCCCCGAGTCCGACCCGGACGACACCTCACTCGAGATGCTGATCGACACCACCGCAGCGTCGTTGAGTGATGCTCGGTTCCGCACGCTGATGGTCCGGGTCATCGGCGCATCGGTGGAATACCCAGCACTGGTGGACGCCTACACCGACCGGCATCTGCGGCCCCGGCTGGACACGCTTGCGCTGGTGGCCCGGGCTAGCGTGGCCAGCGGTGACTTTCCGCCCGACACCGACCCCGCGGTGATCGAGGACGCTTTCGCCGGCGCGATCGGTGTCGTGCTGCTTCGCAGGGACACTGCTCCCCGGATCGCCGCTCGCTTGCGCGCGACCTTGTCTCAACTCGGCTATCGGCCCCAGCGGAGGCCTGAGAGCAGGTGAATAGCGGAGCTTTCCATTGAGATCGCCTCCTCGACTGCACTCACGTCAAACCGCTCGGGTCCCGTGTTACGAGCCGAACCCCAGCCCCTGCAGCGCGGCGTCGCGGCCGTGGCGGACGTGCATCTGGGTCACCGACACCGCACCGATCATGTCGCCGGCCTCCAGATGGCGCACCAGTTCCGTGTGCTCCCGGTGGGCCTGCTCGACGCGATCGCCCCGGGCGGAGGCGTTGATGAAGCGTTCGCACGCGTGCCAGAGCGACCGTGCATTTCGTTCGAGCATGCCGGGGTCGAGCGCGTCGAACACCGCGAAGTGGAAGGCGCGGTGCTCCTCGCGCAGTGTCAGCGGGTGCAGTCGCCCGGTGTCGAGCAGCGCGGAGAGCGGTTGCAGGTGGATCCGCATCCGGGCGGCGGTCTCGACGGGCGCGGTGCCGGCCGCCCTCTCGACCGCCAGCACCTCCATCGTCTCCAGCAGGCGGTACCCGTCCTCGACGTCGCGACGCTCGATGGCGGCGACCACGGCGCCGCGACGCCGGAACATCTCGACCAACCCCTCGGCCAGAAGCTCCTGGAACGCCTCTCGGACCGGGATGCGGCTCACCGCGAGCTCTTTCGCGATGAAGTCGACCCCGATCTTGCTGCCGGCCGGGATCTCGCCGATCACTGTCCGTTTCCGGATCTCGTCCCACACCGCAACCCGCGTGAGGCGGACCGATCCGGTACCGACGACGACGGGAGACAACAGTGGACCAGAACCTGTTCAATGAGATCTGTCTGCAGCAGCTGCGGCTGTCTGGGGGTGCACGAGGGCGAGACGGTCGTCGTTTTGACCCGGGGTGCGGATCGGGCCGAGTACGCGGATGCGTTCCTGTGGGCCGCGCAGCAGCTGGGTGCCGGTGTCTATCACCTGCGTCTGCCGCCGCCGGCGAGTGCGGGCGGTGCGTGGGCGGTGGGGGACTCCGGGCTGGGGTCGTTGCCGCTGGCGGTGGATGCGCTCAAGGCCGTCGACATGGTGGTGGACTGCACGTTCCTGCTGTTCAGCCCGGAGCAGTTCGCGATCCAGGCCGCCGGGACCCGGATCCTGACCGCGGTGGAGCCGCCGGAGCTGCTGGCCCGGTTGATGCCCACGACTGGGTTGCGGGAGCGTGACCGAGCTGGCTTGCGCTGACTTCTGAAAAAGTTCAGGATTGTCGTGTGCCGACCGAGGTGCAGTGGAGCGAGTTGCAGCGTGACCCCAAGGGTGTGGCTGCGCTGGCTGACAAGGGTGACGTTCGCGTCCGGCGTCGGGACGGCCCACCCCTGCTGCTGATCAGCGAGGGTGCTGCTGAGTCCGCGGCCGTGGGCGCGCTGAGTGCTGCCCGGGCGCTGCGCAGCGCGCTGGCGCACCTGTCGGCCATGGACGCCGCCACGGTGCTGACCGAGGAGTTCCCCTGGTTGGACGTGCTGCCGGAGCTTGACCGGCGCCAGTTCGCCACCGATTTCGTCCGTGCTGTCGAGGCGTCGGCCGAGCTGGGTCGCTGGTCGGTTCTCGCGCAGGTAGTCGTCGAGTGGAGAGCGACCGCGGCGATTCATGCCGATCCGGCCCTGGTCGAGGAGTTGGGCCGGCCCCTCGATGAAGACCACGGTCCGGTGCCCGCACCGGAAGTGTCTTGAGACGTGCCGGCCAAGCGCGGCGACCGTGTCGCTCCGCCGGCGCCTCCAGGTGGTTGGGAGGACCGTTTCGCGACATCGGAGGCGGCGACCCGCTCGCCAGCATCGTCTCCGTGGCCAGCTTGCCACTCGCCAGATCGGTGGCCGCACCCTTGACCGGTGGCAGTACGAGGTCACGGCCGGAGGTCGCGTCTGGTACTGCCCGGACGCGCAACGCCACATCGTGTGGGTCGTGGCGGCCAGTCCGAGTCATCCGAAGGCGACTGAGCAGCTGTTCGTCCCGTCCGACCAGCGCGATGCCCTGCCCCGGTCCTGCCGGGGCAGGGCGGCCTCCCCCTACGATCCCGCCATCGGCGCTTTCCATGGTCAACGGGACTCCAGTGCTGCCAGAAACCTCCTCCGACAGCGCTGTTGTCACGTTGACCATGGTGAGTGGCACGTGATGTCCCCACTCGGTCGTAGGGGACGCGGCCCGCCACATTGATCGGCGGCCGGGTCCCGATCGAGGTCACGGACGGCCACGATCGGGACCGATCCGCCGATCACCGAGCTGGCGGCGTGTGTCCCGGCCCGCACCGGGTGTCTCGAAGGGTCCCCTCGCTCACCATGGGGTCCCGGAGGGTCCCCTCGCGGCCGGGCAAGCCTCAGGTCGGCAGCAGCTCGCGGAGCCCTTGAGCATGGCCTTGCATGAGCGCTCGAGCTCGAACCACGTGGTCTGCCGCGGCGATCACTCGGTCGTAGGCGAGCGCATCCGCGTCGGGGGCGCCAACAGCGTCCGAGTCGTAGTCGGCGAACCACGCCCGCACCGCGGCCCACGAGTAGAAGCCGTCCCGCCCCGTCGGGAACGATCCCGGTCCGCGCCGTCCGGCGGCGAGGAGCCGCACCGACTCGCGGCTGCGCCCCACCCGGGACGCGATCTCGGGGACGTCGACCAGGTCGTTGGATCCGACCCCACCCACTGGGCTTCCGGCCTTCTCGACATCGAGGACTGCCGAGGCGACCGCGGCGGTCTGCGAGGCGGCCTCGCGCGTGAAGTGCAGCAGCGTCCGACCAGCCTCGATCTCGGGGGTGGTGTCGTCGCATCCCACGTCGTACAGGGCGTCCTGCTCGTCGTCATCGAGGGCATGGTCGATGACGAGCGTGAACTCGTGGGTGTTCACCTGTTCTCCTCGTGCCGGTGCTTCAGGTCGAAGGATTCACTCGCACCGTCCAGCACGCCTACGAAGCCGTGACGTCCGCTCCCACCCCGACGAGCCGGATACTTCGGGGTAGAACCGATGAAACGGACGCAGGGCAATCGGACACAGGGCAGGGAGCAACGGATGACAGACGACGCAGGGCAGCCGGTGGTCGCGGACGCGCCGGACCGGAATCGGTACGAGATCAGCCTGGACGGGGAACCGGCTGGGTTCGTGGCCTACCTCGACCGGGACGGGCAGCGGATCTTCTATCACACCGAGATCGATGAGCGGTTCGGTGGCAAAGGCCTGGCCGGGATCCTCGTCGCGCACGCGCTGGGCGAGTCCCGGGACGCGGGCCGACGGATCGTGCCGGTCTGCCCGTACGTCGCGCGCTGGGTGACGAACCACCACGACGTCGACGACGCCTTGGACCCGGTGGGGCCGGAGGCGCTGGCGGCGGTGCGGGCGGTGACCGGCTGACATGTCCACAGACGCGTCCGGGCACCCCTGCGCAGCCCGGCAGGGGAGGGTCGATGAGCAACCTGGAAACGAGTCCTGACGAGCTGACCTGCGGTGCGGATCCGTCCGCGAGGGGCGGACAGCTGATCGAGCCGCGCGCGGTGCCGCTGGGTGGCCCGCGGGGGATGACGGTGCGCCGGACGCTGCCGCAACGGGCGCGGTCGCTGATCGGCGCCTGGTGCTTCGTCGACCACTACGGGCCCGACGAGGTCGGTGAGAGCGGCGGGATGCACGTCCCCGGGCACCCGCACACCGGCCTGCAGACGGTCTCCTGGCTGTTCGAGGGAACGATCGAGCACCGGGACACCACCGGCGAACACGCGCTGGTGCGGCCGGGCGAGCTGAACCTGATGACGGCCGGGTCCGGCATCGCGCACTCGGAGTTCTCCACGTCGGACACCCACGCCCTGCACGGTGTGCAGCTGTGGGCGGCGCTGCCGGAGCGGCACCGGTTCGTCGAGGCGGGTTTCGAGCACTACGCCCCGCCCCGCGACGACCTGGACGGTGCCGGCCTGCGGGTCTTCCTCGGGACGCTGGCCGGGCGGACGTCACCGGCGACGACCTACTCGCCGCTGCTCGGAGCCGAGATCACGCTCCCGGCCGGGCACGTGGTGGTGGCGGCGGTGGACTCGGACTTCGAGCACGGAGTGCTCGTCGACACCGGGGAGGTCTCGGTCGGCGGCCTGCGCGCCGGCCCCGGCCGGCTCGTCTACCGGCCACCCGGCTCCTCCGAGATCGAGCTCCGGGCCGGCGCGGAGCCCGCGCGGGTGCTGCTGCTCGGCGGCGAGCCGCTGGCGGAGGAGATCGTCATGTGGTGGAACTTCATCGGGCGTAGCCACGAGGAGATCGTCGAGTTCCGGGCCCGCTGGATGGAGGAACGCTCCCGCCCGGACGGCCGGGGTGGCGGGGCTCGGCGGTACGGGAGGTTCCCGTCGAGCTGGTCCGAGACGCTGCCGGCGCCGGAGCTGCCCAACGCCCGGCTGACCCCGCGCCGGTGACGCTCCTCGGCCGGGAATACCGGCCGGGGAGGGCCCGTTGACACCCATGTAGTTGCGAGTTCAACAAGATTGCGAGGGATTCCGATGCAGTTCGGAGTGTTCACCGTCGGTGACGTGACGCCGGACCCGACGACGGGCCGGACGCCGTCGGAGGCCGAGCGGATCCAGGCGATGGTCACCATCGCGCGCAAGGCCGAGGAGGTCGGGCTGGACGTGTTCGCCACCGGCGAGCACCACAACCCGCCCTTCGTCCCCTCGTCGCCGACCACCCTGCTCGGCTACATCGCGGCGCGGACCGAGCGGCTGATCCTGTCCACGTCGACCACATTGATCACCACGAACGACCCGGTGAAGATCGCCGAGGACTTCGCGATGCTGCAGCACCTGGCGCAGGGCCGGGTGGACGTGATGATGGGCCGGGGCAACATGGGCCCGGTCTATCCCTGGTTCGGCCAGGACATCCGCCAGGGGATCCCGCTGGCGATCGAGAACTACGCCCTGCTGCGCCGCCTGTGGCGCGAGACCGACGTCGACTGGGAGGGCAGGTTCCGCAGCCCGCTGCAGGGGTTCACCTCGACCCCGCGCCCGCTCGACGACACGCCGCCGTTCGTGTGGCACGGCTCGATCCGGAGCCCGGAGATCGCGGAGCAGGCGGCCTACTACGGCGACGGGTTCTTCCACAACCACATCTTCTGGCCTGCCGAGCACACGCGGCGGATGGTGGAGCTCTACCGCCGCCGCTACGAGCACTACGGGCACGGGCGCGCCGACCAGGCCATCGTCGGGCTGGGCGGGCAGGTGTTCATGCGCCGCAACTCGCAGGATGCGGTGCGCGAGTTCCGGCCCTACTTCGACCACGCGCCCGTCTACGGGGGCGGGCCGTCGTTGGAGGAGTTCACCGAGCAGACGCCGCTGACCGTGGGCAGCCCGCAGCAGGTGATCGACCGGACGCTGTCGTTCCGCGACTACGTCGGCGACTACCAGCGCCAGCTGTTCCTGCTCGACCACGCCGGGCTGCCGCTGAAGACCGTGCTCGAACAGCTGGACCTGCTCGGGGAACAGGTCGTGCCGGTGCTGCGCCGCGAGTTCGCCGCGCTCAAGCCCGCCCACGTCCCGGACGGGCCCACCCACGAGAGCCTCGGCACCGCCGCCGGCGACGCCGATCGGGCCGCCGTCGCGGCCACTGCTGGAGAGGAGGTCGCCTGATGAGCACCCGCACCCTGGCCGTGGTCACGGCCGGGTTGGGCCGGCCGTCGTCGCCGCGGATGCTGGCCGACCGGCTGGCCACCGCGTCGACCGACGCGCTCGACGAGCAGGGCGTCGACACACAGGTCGAGGTGATCGAGCTGCGCGAGCACGCCCACGACCTGGCCAACAACATGGTCACCGGCTTCCCCGGCCCGGCACTGGCCGCGGCGATCAGGACGGTGGAGCAGGCCGACGGGCTGATCGCGGTCACGCCGATCTTCAGCGCGTCCTACAGCGGGCTGTTCAAGTCGTTCTTCGACGTGCTCGACGACGGCGCGCTCGCCGGTAAGCCGGTACTGATCGCGGCCACCGCCGGAACCCCGCGGCACGCGCTGGCCCTCGAGCACGCCGTGCGTCCGCTGTTCGCGTTCCTGCGCGCGGTGGTCGTCCCGACCGCGGTGTTCGCCGCGACCGAGGACTGGGGCGCCGCCGGCGTGGGCGACCACCCGCTCACCGAGCGGGTCGGCCGCGCCGCCGGCGAGCTCACCGCGCTGATCTCCGGCACCGGCCGCCGCAGCGCAACACCCGACCCGTTCGACAGCCCGACGCCGTTCGAGCAACTGCTCGCCGGCTGACACCCGGGGCAGCCTCGACGGCATCGTCTACCTGGTCGCCGGAGGTCTACCGTCCACCTCGGTGGGTCGCGCCGACGCGACCTCGGTGAACGCCTCCTCGAGCGCTGCCCGGACGGCCCGGATCGCCGGCCGGGACGCGGCCGTCCGGCGGGCCGAGGTGAACAGCTCCCGGTGCGAGGGCCCGGGGAGCTCGATCAGGCGGATCCCGCCGGTGTTGCCGCTCCACACCAGGTCGGGGAGCAGGCTCACCGCGTGCCCGGCGCGCACGAGATGGACGTGGATCTCCAGGTCGGCCGAGTCGAAGCGGATGTCGGGCTCGAACCCCGCGGCCCGGCACTGCTGCACGGCCCAGTAGCGGGCGGCGGTCCCCTCCGGCTCCATGACCCACGGGAGGCTCGTGGTGTCGGCGATGGCGGTGATGTCCGAGCCCTCCGGGACGACCAGGCGTACCGGGTCGGTGCCGAGGACCTCGCGGTCGAGCCGGTCACGGTGCATGCGGGTGTGCCCGGGGTACTGCTCGGCGATGGCGAGGTCGAACCCGCGGGCCTCGAGCTCGGTCAGCCCGGTCTCCGGCGGGACGACCGAGGCCTCGACGCGCAGGTGCGGCGCGGAGGTGCTCAGCGTGGTCAGCGCCCGGGGGAGCAGCGTGCGCCCGGTGGTCTCCAGGGTCGCGACGCGCACCGTCTCCTCGATCGGGCGCGACGACTCCAGCTCGCTCCGCACGTCCTCCTCCAGGTCGAGGACCTGGGCCGCGTGCCGGGCGATGCGCTGCCCGTGCGCGGTCAGGCGGATCCGCCGGCCGTCGGGTTCGAACAGGCCGACGCCGACCTCCTCCTCGAGCTTGGTCAGCTGCGCGGACACGCTGGACGGGCTGTAGTTCAGCGTGCGCGCGACCGCGGTGACCGTGCCCCGGAGCCGCAGCTCGTGCAGGAGGCGGAGCCGGTGGAGATCCCACATGCCACTACCTTTCGGACGTTCCGAACAGTAGGTTTCCATTATTGTCGCTTTTCTCGAAGTATGTGAGCTGGGACTCTCCTCGACATGAGCACGGATCGGACGTCCGGACCAGGCACCGCAGACGCGGCGGTCATCGACGAGGCACTGGCCGACGACGCCGTCGCCCTGGTCCGGCGCTGGCTGGCGGCGAGCCGTGACGAACCGGTGGACCCCGCGGCCGACCGGCTGGCCGGCGTGCTGCGGGACCCGAACGGGCTCGCGTTCACGGTCGGGTTCGTCGACGGCGTGATCCGGCCCGAGGATCCGCGGGCGGCGGCCCGGAACCTGGCGTCGCTGGTGCCGATCACGCCGCGCTTCCTGCCCTGGCCGCTGCGCGCCGCGATCCGGGCCGGGGCCGTCGTCGGGCGGGTGCTGCCCGGCGTCGTCGTCCCGGTCGCGCAGGCCTCCCTGCGGCGGATGGTGCGCCACCTCGTCGTCGACGCCTCCGAACGCAAGCTGGGGCCGGCGATCGAGCGGATCCGCAGCGCCCAGGGCGGCGCCCGGCTCAACATCAACCTGCTCGGTGAGGTGATCCTCGGCGAGGACGAGGCCGCCCGGCGAGTGGACGGCACCCGGCGGCTGCTCGCGCGTGACGACGTCGACTACGTCTCGATCAAGGTGTCGTCGACCGTGGCACAGCACGACCCGTGGTCGTTCGACCGGGCGGTCACCGACGCGGTCGAGGCGCTCGCGCCGCTGTACCGGCAGGCGCGCACGGCGCCCGGTGGTCCGAAGTTCCTCAACCTCGACATGGAGGAGTACAAGGACCTCGACCTCACCCTCGCGGTCTTCACGACGCTGCTGGACCGGCCCGAGTTCGCCGATCTGGAGGCCGGGATCGTCCTGCAGGCCTACCTGTCGGACGCGCTGTCGGTGATGATGCGGCTGCAGGAGTGGGCCTCGGCGCGGGTCGCCCGTGGCGGCGCGCCGATCAAGGTGCGGGTGGTGAAGGGGGCGAACCTGCCGATGGAGCAGGTCGATGCCGAGATCCACGGCTGGCCCCTGGCGACGTGTGGGAGCAAGCAGGACTCCGACGCCTCGTACAAGGCGGTCCTGGATTACGCGCTGCGGCCCGAGCACACCGCGGCGGTGCGGATCGGCGTCGCCGGGCACAACCTGTTCGACATCGCGCTGGCCTGGCTGCTCGCCCGTCGGCGCGGCTGCACGGACGGTGTCGAGATCGAGATGCTCCTGGGGATGGCGACCGCGCAGGCCGCGGCGGTGCGCGCCGACGTCGGGTCGCTGCTGCTCTACACGCCGGTGGTGCACTCCGAGGAGTTCGACGTCGCGATCGCCTATCTGATCCGGCGCCTCGAGGAGGGCGCCTCGCACGAGAACTTCATGTCCGCGGCCTTCGACATCGGCGACGATCCCGGCCTGTTCGAGCGCGAGAAGCAGCGGTTCCTGGCGGCGGTCGCCGCGATGCCGGGAACCGCGCCCGCCCCGAACCGGAACCAGGACCGCACCCGCCCCGAGCCGCCTGCCCCGTGCCACGGGTTCACCAACACCCCCGACACCGATACCTCGATCGCGGCGAACCGCGGCTGGGGCGTGGCGATCCGGTCCCGGATGCGCGAGTCCGTACTCGGCGAGCGGACCGCGGCCGAGGGTGTCGTCGCGACCCGCGCCGAGCTCGACGAGATCGTGACCGGTGCCCGCGCCGCAGGCGAGGGCTGGCGCGCGCTCGGTGCCGACAAGCGGGCGGAGATCCTGCACCGGGCAGGGGAGGAGCTGGCCGCGCGGCGCGCCGACCTGCTGGAGGTCATGGGCTCGGAGTGCGGGAAGGTGCTCGAGCAGGGCGACCCGGAGGTCAGCGAGGCGGTCGACTTCGCGCACTACTACGCCGAGGCCGGGCTCCGGCTCGACGCCGTCGAGGGTGCCCGGTTCACCCCGCCGCAGCTCACCGTGGTGACCCCGCCGTGGAACTTCCCGGTGGCGATCCCGGCCGGGTCGACGCTGGCCGCGCTCGCGGCCGGCTCCCCGGTGGTGATCAAGCCGGCCGAGCAGGCGCGGCGCTGCGGGGCCGTGATCGCCGAGGCGCTCTGGGAGGCCGGCGTCCCGCGGGACGTGCTGCGCTACATCCAGCTCGACGAGGGCGACCTCGGCCCCGAGCTGATCGCACACCCCGCCGTCGAACGGGTGATCCTGACCGGCGCCTTCGAGACCGCCGAGCTGTTCCGCTCGCTGCGGCCCGACCTGCCGCTGCTCGCCGAGACCAGCGGCAAGAACGCGATCATCGTGACGCCCGGCGCCGACCTCGACCTCGCCGCGCGCGACGTCGCCCGCTCGGCGTTCGGGCACGCCGGGCAGAAGTGCTCGGCGGCGTCGCTGGTCGTGCTGGTGGGGTCGGTCGCGACATCGCCGCGGTTCCGCCGCCAGCTCGTCGACGCGGTGGCCTCGATGCGGGTCGGCCTGCCGTGGGCCGAGGGCAGCCAGATCGGCCCGCTGATCGGCCCGGCCGGGGGCAAGCTGCTGTCCGCGCTGACCACGCTCGCGCCCGGCGAGCGCTGGGTGATCAGCCCGGAGCGCCTCGACGACGCCGGGACGCTGTGGCGGCCGGGCATCCGGGACGGGGTGGCACCCGGCTCGGAGTTCCACCTCACCGAGTACTTCGGGCCGGTGCTCGGGATCATGACCGCGGAGACCCTGGACCAGGCGATCGACCTGGTCAACCGGATCGACTACGGGCTCACCTCGGGCCTGCAGTCGCTGGACCCCGGCGAGATCGACACCTGGCTGCGCACCGTCGAGGCGGGCAACCTCTACGTGAACCGCGGCATCACCGGCGCGATCGTGGCGCGCCAGCCGTTCGGTGGGTGGAAGAAGGCCTCCGTCGGTACCGGCACGAAGGCGGGCGGGCCGAACTACCTGATCGGCCTCGGTAGCTGGACCGACCACCCGGTTCCGCAGCACACCGCCGACCCGGGCGACGACGCGCTCGCCGCCCGGGTGCGCCGGGCCGCCCAGGAGGCCGGGATCGGCGACGACGACCTGGCGTGGCTGGCCGGCGCGCTGCGTACCGACGTCGCGGCCTGGCGGGACGAGTTCGGCGTCGTCCGGGACGCCACCGGCCTGACCTGCGAGCACAACGTGCTGCGCTACCACCCGATCCCGGTCACCGTCCGCTACGGCGGTGCTCGCGCCGCCGAGCTGCTGCGGGTCGTTGCGGCCGGCGCCCGGGCCACCGCACCCGTCACGGTCAGCACGGCCGAGCCGCTGCCCGCGGCCCTGCACGAGGCGCTCGTCGCGCTCGGCGCATCGGTGCAGCACGACGACAGCGGTGCCTGGCGCACCCTGGCCCGCGAGCTGGGTGTCGCGGGCGGGCGACTCCGTCTCGTCGGCGCCCCGGCGGACGAGGTCGTCGCGGTCACCGGCGGGTCGCCCGCGCTGGCCGTGTACGACGGACCGGTCGTGTCCGCCGGCCGGATCGAGTTGCTGACCTTCCTGCGTGAGCAGGCCGTCTCGGTGACCGCACACCGGTTCGGGACTCCCCATCCCTACGACGTCCCGGCCGTCGTGCCGGCCGTTCGTTGACCCCTGCCAGTACGAGCAAAGGAGCTCACTGATGCCGGACCAGACCTTCCAGGTCACCGCCCTCGTCGTCTATTTCGCGGTGCTGCTCGGTATCGGCTTCTACGCCTACCGCCGGACCGTCGATCACGAGGGCTACATGCTGGCCGGGCGAGGGCTCGGGCCGGGGACGGCCGCGCTGAGCGCCGGTGCCTCGGACATGTCGGGCTGGCTGATGATGGGCCTGCCCGGCGCGATCTACGCGTCCGGCCTGATCGAGGCGTGGATCGCGATCGGCCTGACCTGCGGGGCGTACCTGAACTGGCAGTTCGTGGCGCCGCGGCTGCGGTCCTACACCGAGGTCGCGCAGAACTCGATCACGATCCCGAGCTTCTTCGAGAACCGGCTGCACGACACCTCGCGGGCGCTGCGGGTCACCTCGGGCGTCATCGTCCTGGTGTTCTTCACGTTCTACGTGTCGTCGATGATGGTGGCGGGTGGCGAGTTCTTCCGGCTCGCCTTCGGCAGCTCCTACCTGACCGGGATGGTCGTCGTCGCCGCCGTGACCCTGGTCTACACGGTGATCGGCGGGTTCCTCGCGGCGTCGCTGACCGACGTCGTCCAGGGCGTGATGATGATGGTCGCGCTGATCGTCGTGCCGGTCCTCGCGATCGTCGCGGTCGGCGGCCCGGGCGAGGTGGCCGCGGGGGTCCGCGAGGTCGACCCGTCGCGGCTGTCGCTGCTGGGCGGGGAGGCGCTCTCCGCGATGAGCCTGCTCGGCGTCGTCTCGGCCCTGGCCTGGGGCCTGGGCTACTTCGGCCAGCCGCACGTCATCGTGCGGTTCATGGCCATGCGCGATGCCGCGTCGGCCGGCCGGGCGCGCCGGATCGGGATGACCTGGATGATCATCTCCCTGCTCGGCGCGGTCGCCTGCGGGGTGATCGGCATCGCGTTCTTCCACCGGACCGGCAACACGCTGGACAACCCGGAGCTGGTCGTGCTGGCGATGTCGCAGATCCTGCTGCACCCGCTGGTCGTCGGCTTCGTGTTCGCCGCCGTGCTGGCGGCGATCATGAGTACGGTGTCCAGCCAGCTGCTCGTCAGCTCGTCGGCGTTCGTCGAGGACCTCTACAAGATCGTCCGCCGGGACGCCTCGCCGCGCACCCTGATGACGCTCGGCCGGGTGTGCGTGCTGGGCGTCGCCGTGATCGCGGGCGTGCTCGCGATCGACCCGAGCGACACGATCCTCGACCTGGTCGGGTTCGCCTGGGCGGGCTTCGGGGCCTCGTTCGGCCCGGCGGTCCTGCTGTGCCTGTTCTGGCGCCGGCTCACCAACTGGGGCGCGCTCGCCGGCATGATCACCGGTGCGGTCACCGTCTTCGTGTGGAACTCCTTCGGCCCGCTGATCGCGGGGGTCGAGCTGTACGAGATCGTTCCCGGATTCGGAGTGAACGTGCTGGTCGCCGTCGTCGTGAGCCGGCTGACCTGGACCGCCGACCCGGAGATCGAGCGTGAGTTCGACGAGGCGGTCACGGGGGCCGGGGCCCGTCGGGTGACGGCCTCGTAGCCCTGGCCGAGCACGTGTTGATCGGCGGGCTGGGACAGCTGCGCCGGCCCACCGCCATAAGTCTTCCGGGTCGGCGAGGGCGTCGCGGATGACGTCGTACCGGGTCAGGGCGTAGACGTCGTTGCGCGGCAGGTGGACGACGCCGCCGAGCTCACGGAGCAGGGCGTAGGACGGGTAGGGGTCGAGCAGGACCTCGTCGGCGAAGAGGTCCAGTTCGGACGATGCCAGGGACATGGGACACCTCGTGGGCTGGACGTCGGTTCGGGTACTGGCGGTCGGACTCACAGCGCCTCCTCGAACCACGCGTCCAGGCCCGCCTGGATCTCGGCTGGACCGCGAGCAACACGTGGGCCGGCCTCGTTGTGGCGGCCGGGGGCTCGCGTTGGCCACTTGCGGCACCCGGCAATTGAGGCGTCCGGCGCCCGTCGTCGTGGTCAACGGGGCACCAGGGCTGTTGGGGGCAGAGCGGGCAGCCCTGGTGCCCCGTTGACCAAGGAGGGCGTCGATGGGCGGGGTCGTACGGGTGGCGCCGCGCTGCCACGGGCAGAATCAGTCGACTCCGCACAGGTTCGGGCGTCGTCGCACAGGTTCGTCCCTGTGCGAGGACGCGCTTTACTCTGCGAAGTCGTGCCGCGCCCTCGTCAGGTCGGAGCGCGAGGCATCTGATCTCCGTCATAGCACCCGGGGATATCGATACACTCCTGCGGTGTTCGTTCGGCTGGCCGGTTCTTCGGATGGCGAGGCCATCGCACGGGTGTTCGCCGCCGTGGCCGAGGAGGGCTCGATCGGAACCCAGCCGCCGGTCGACATCGAGGCCCACGCGGCTCGGTTCCAGGAGATGCTCGCAGCCGGAGAACTCGTCATGGCGTGGGTCGTGGAGGCCGACGGCCGCGTCGTCGGGTACGCGGGACTATACGAGAGCGGCCCGCCCGGGGTCGTACGGTTCGGGATGGCGCTGCTCCTCGAAGCACGCGGTCAAGGTTTCGGCCGCGCACTGCTCGAGGCGATCCTCGAGCAGGCCCGCACCCACGGAGCGCACAAGGTCGAGCTCGAGGTCTGGCCGGACAACGCCCGCGCCGTTGCGCTGTACGCGAGGGCCGGGTTCGAGGTGGAGGGGATGCGGCGGGATCACTATCGCCGCCGCGACGGCTCCCTGCGCTCGACGCTGCTCATGGCCTGCCTGCTCACCGACGCCTCCGGGCCCGCCGCGCGTACCGGCTGACCGCACCCGACGAGGCGTCGGCGGGGTCGTGGCGCGGCCGATCAGAGCGATTCGAGCTGGGCGTCGAGCTCGGCGTAGCGCTCGACGGTGGGGTGGTCGATGATCGTGCCTCGCGTGACGACCATGGCCGGGTCGACGAAGGCCCGGAAGTCGTCGAGCGGGTTCGTGTCGAGGACGACGAGGTCGGCGCACTTGCCTGCCTCGATCGACCCTGTCACGTCGTCGACACCGATGATCGTCGCGTTGGTGCTGGTCGCGGAGTTCAGCGTCCGGGCGCGGGTGAGCCCGCCGTAGCGGACGAGGAAGTCCATCTCCCGCCAGATGTTGTAGTGGGTGACGTAGGTGAGCGCCGAGTCGTTCCCCATCCCGATGGTGATCCCGTTGTCCAGCGCGTCCCGGATCCCCTGCATCATCTCGTCCGCGATCATCTCTGCGTTGGCCCGGACGATGTCGTTGACGCCGGTGGTCTCCTGGTCGAGCTGGACGAGTGGCAGGCACGCCTGCAGCGTCGGGATGAGTGCGGACCAGCCCCGTAGCGACCGGGGGTTGTCCCGGAACAGGTCGATGATCTCGGGGTTCATCCCGGCGCCGTGCTCGATGGTGTCGACGCCGGCGCGGAGCGAGGCGAGGATGCCGGCGGCGCTCTGCGCGTGCGCGGCGACCGGGATGCCGGCGTTGTGCGCCTCCTCGCAGATCGCGGTCATCTCCTCCTCGGTCATCTCGGGGCGCCCGGCGTAGCCGACCGCGCGTGCGTCGGTGACACCGGCGGTCGCCGAGATCTTGATGGCCTTCACTCCACGTTGGATGCTGGCCCGCGCATTGCGGCGGGCCTCCCAGGGGGAGTCGCTGGTCAGGGCGATCTGCGGGGCGCCGTGTCCGCCGGTGATCGCCAGCAACGGCCCGGAGGCGAGCACGCGGGGCCCGAGGTACTTGCCGGCGTCGATCTCCTCGGCGACCCGGACGACCTCGTACGAGGTGTCGCCGACGCTGCGCAGCGTCGTGACCCCGGAGTGCAGCTGGGTCTGCACGTTGGCCTTCGTGCGCCGCTTGAACACCATCTGCCCGATCGGGCTGCGACCGACGGTCGCGACCACGCCGCTGAGCTTCTCGTTCACCAGCAGGGGCGGGAGCGGGAGGCCGTTGGAGAACAGGTGGGCGTGGGCGTTGATCAGGCCGGGGACGACGAAACGTCCGGTCGCGTCGATGCGCTGGTAACCGGCCGGGACGGCGGTGTCCGCCGCCGGCCCCACGGCCTCGATGTCTCCGGTGCTGCCGACCAGGACCGTGCTCCCGGGCAGCGTGGTTCCGTCGGCATCGCCGACGACGATCGTGGCACCGGTCAGGGCAAACGCTTCGGGCACGGTCAGGCTCTCCTCGGTCCAGGACGGACTCGAACCGTACTGAAGGCCAGGTGCGGGTGGAAGGCGTGTGGTCGCGGTGCCGCCCCCGTCGGTGAAGTACGGAGTTCCGTTGTGGACTGGGGTTCGGCGCCCGGTCGTCGTCTATCTCGCCGGCCTGTACTTGGTCAGCGAAGCGCTCGACGCCACCGGTGTGACGGCGTGGGCGGGCCAGCAGCTCACCCGCCGGGTGGGCGAGGGCCGGCCGGCCGGCCGTGGTCGCGGCACTGATGCCGCCCGCCAGGGGTCAGTCCATGCCGGCGCTTGCGAGCTGCGAGACGCGCTGAGTCGAGAGGTGAAGCACCTTCGCGATGTCCGAGCCCGAGAGGCCGGACGCCTTCAGGTCCTTGACGACCGCACGGGACTCCGCTGCCGCGACGGCCTGCGCCTCTTCCGCCTCCCGGACCTTGGCCCGAGTTGTCGCGACTCGTCGATCGGTGGCGGGGTCCAGCTCGGGACGGATCTCGATCGGCGCGGCGTCGGCGAGGTCGTCGAGGGCGAGGTAGTCGCGGACCATGCGCTCGGCCCCGGAGAGCGTGCGGGACTGCGTCACCCCGACCTCTCCACCGGCGGCGTCGGTGATGTGGAGTTCCCAGCCGCGCTCCCATCGGCGCGCGGCGACGAAGTAGGTTTCGGTGCTCACTGCAACCACCCTTCCGGTAGGCACGCGAGGCGCTTATCGGTCGGAGAGCACCGAGCAGCCCTGCTCGCGCAAGGCCCGCTCCACGTCCCGCAACTTCATCGCCCTGACCACGAGAATACTCTAGCCCCTCTAGGAGGAACAGATAAAGGGGGGGTAGGAATTCCACGTTTCGTGCCACGCAGCGCACTCTGGCCAGGGTTCCTGCTGAGCCGCCCGCAGCGCCGGGGTCTACACCTGTGTACGTCGTACAGTCATGGAGTACAACGTACACCGACTGCTAGCGTGAGCGGATGAGCGTCTGGCTCACCGACTCCGCCGTGCGTCCGGACGGACTCTCCCGGGACCGGATCGTCGCCGCCGCGATCGAGCTGGCGGACGCGCAGGTGCGCGGCGACATCACCATGCGGGCGCTGGCAGACAGGGTCGGGGCCCGCAGCCCGATGGCCCTGTACCGGTACGTCGGGAACAAGGACGGCCTGTCGGACCTGATGGCCGACGCGATGTACGGCCTGGTTCGCGTCACCCGCGGCGAGGGCTGGCGGCCCGCGCTCCGCGAGCTGGGTCTGACCGGATGGGGTGCGGTGCGGGCGCACCCCTGGTTCGCGCGCCTGGCGTTCAGCAGGCCACCGATCGGCCCCCGCGCCCTCGATCTCTACGACGCCGCGCTCGCCGAGCTGGAACCGCTCGACCTGCCGGCAGCGACACGGATGGGGGTGATCTCGACGGTGCTGGGGCACGTCTTCGGGTCCGGACTGGCCGTGCTGGAGGAGCACGCGATGCGCTCCGCCAGTGGCCTGCACGCCGACGAGGACCTCGCCCGCTCCGTCGCGCCGTACCTCGAGCGGATCGCCACCGCCGGCACGCATCCGCACTTCAGTCGGTGGGCTGCCGACCTGCGTCGGAACGACCCCGCCCCGCAGACGTTCGAGCGCATCCTCGAATGGCTACTCGACGGGATCGAGGACGACATCGCGGACGGGCGTCCGTAACGCGGACCGCGCCCGGCCGGCATCCGCTGCAGGACGACCGTCGGGCTCGGCCATCCGCAGCTCACTGCATCGGGAGGTCGATCCCCCGCTCCGACTCGGGCCGCGGCCCGAAGATCCGCCGGTCGGCCTCGCTGATCGCGACGTCGTTGATGCTCGCTTCACGGCGTCGCATGAGGCCGAGGTCGTCGAACTCCCACAGCTCGTTGCCGTAGCTGCGCCACCACTGGCCGTCGGTGTCGCGGCATTCGTACTGGAATCGCACGGCGATGCGGTTCTCGCGGAACCCCCACAGGCTCTTGCGCAGGGCGTAGTCCAGCTCGCGCCGCCACTTCTGCGTCAGGAGGGCCACTATCTCCTGCCGACCGGCGACGAATGCGTCCCTGTTCCGCCACACCGAGTCCGGCGTGTATGCCCGCGCGACCCGCTCAGGATCACGGGTGTTCCATGCGTCCTCTGCCGCTTGGACCTTCTGCGGCGCGGTCTCGGGCGTGAACGGCGGGTAGGGCGGGCGACCCTCGGACATGACAACCTCCGTACGTCGAGAACGATCGTTCTCGTTCGATGTGAGACCGTAGAGAACGATCGCTCTCAACGTCAAGGAGCCTCTGATGCCCGCGCCGATCACCGAGGAGCAGGCTCGCCTCGACCGCGAGGTGCTCCTCGACGCCGCCGAGGCCCTGTTCTACGAACGCGGCATCCAGGCGGTCGGTATGGACGAGGTCAGGTCGGCGTCCGGGCTTGCGCTCAAGCGGATCTACCGGACCTTCGCCGCGAAGGAGGATCTCGTCGTGGCGGTGCTGCGGCGCCGCGACGAGCGCTGGCGCGCAGACATGACCGCCCACGTCGAGCAGATCGGTGAACCTCGCGAACGCCTCTTGAAGGTCTTCGACTGGCTGGCCGAATGGTTCGCCCAGCCCGCCTTCCGCGGCTGCGCGTGGATCAACGCCTACGGTGAGCTCGGTTCCACCTCCGACGCCGTACTCAATGAGGTACGGACCCACAAGTACGTGTTCCACCAGCAGCTCAGCGGCTGGGCCTCCGCAGCCGGAGCAACACCGACCGAGCCGATCTGCCTGCTCGCCGAAGGCGCCATCGTCACAGCTGCTATCACCGGGACGCCCGAGCCGGCCCGTCACGCGCGCGCGGCGGTGGAGGTACTCGTGCCCTGACCACTACTGCGCCCCGCGGTCTTCCCCGGTCCCATGCCGTGCGCCGTGCCGGGATTTCCGCGACCATCCTGGCCATGGCCGACGACACGGAGAGGGAAGCCGGTGTGACGACGAGGGTGAGGCGATCGGACGCAGCGGACCGTCCCGCGATCCTGGCGCTGATGCGCCGGATGCGGGGGACGGACCTCTCCGACGAGGAGCGCGCTCGGCAGGGATTCATCCAGGGAAGGATGGACGACGAGATGCTCGCCGGGATGCAGCGTGGCACCGGTGTCTTCGTCGCAGAGGTCGACGAGGAGCTCGCCGGCTTCGCCGTGACCTTCACCCCGGAGATGGCCGTGTCAGGCCCGCCTCAACGGCTGATCGACACACTCGACGAGAGGCCCGAACCGTCGCCCGTCCGTCGGTTTCTCTACGGCCCGGCAGGCGTGGACCCACGATTTCAGGGGCACGGGATCCTGCGGGCGCTGCTGGGGGCGATTCGCCGCGAGTTCGTCGGAGCATTCGACCAGGGAGTCCTCTTCGTCGGGGAGGCGAACGAGAAGTCTCTGGCCGTCCATCGACACTACGGAATGAGCACGATCGGCGATTTCACCTTCCGGGACCGACCTTACGTCGTGATGTCCTTCGACCCTGCCGCCGCGGCCGAACTTGTCTGACGGCGGGAGTACTGGGCGGCCCTGCGGACCGCATGGATCCGACGTGTCACTGCGCGGCGAGAAGATGGAGACGCTCGTGACCAGCCTCGCACGCTCTCGGCCCGGTCGACGCACCCGCGCCGATCGCGAACGGTCGATCAGCCGATGAGCGCCGCCGACATCGTCAGGACGATCGCCGACCTGATCGGTTCGATCGTCTGGCCGGCCCTTGTCCTGACGGTGTTCCTGGTGTTGAAGGACCCCCTCAAGGAGATGATCCGCAACATCAAGAGCCTCTCGGTCTCGGCTGCAGGTGTCGAGGGAACAGTCACGGTCAAGGAGAACGTCGCCACCGCCCTGACGGCGGCCGTGGCAACGAAGAGCGGGGCGGACGCCAGCACAGCTGGAGTCATCGCCGATGCCCGGACCGCGGCCGGCCGGGCGGTGGAACTGGTCCGGCGCGCGGACGGTTCGACGACCAGGCTCGGGCTGTGGGTCGACGACATTCCCGATAACAATCGGTACGAGCGCGCCGCGCTGGAGGCCATGGGGCTCCGCTTCGATCTGTGCACGTCGACGGAGGAGGCCGAGCAACTGCTCGTGCAGCCCGACCTGTACTCGGTCATCGTCTCGGACATGAGCCGGCCACCGGACGGAGCCGCGGGGCTGACGCTCCTGGACCTGCTCCGGGACCGTCAGATCCGGACCCCGTGCATCATCTACGCGCGAGCCGCGACACCGCAGCAGATCGCGGAGACGAAGGGGCGCGGCGGGATGGGCCAGACGAGCGATCCGAACGAACTCGTCGAAATGGTGGCCGCGGCTCTCAGCCTCCCGGCACAGCCGTAGTCCGTCGGCCGGCGCGTTCGAGGCCGGTGACGTGCGTCTGCCGCCCCGCGGCCTACTTGCCGAGATCGCGGATGGTGAAGCCGCCGCCGGTCAGCGGGCCGGTGTCGGTCAGGAACCCCCTGGTGTCGGTGGCGTCGATGGCGGTGGGCTTGGCCGAGCTCAGTGGCTTCCCGTTGACGGTCGCCTCGGTGAAGGTGACTGCCCCGAATTTCGGGAACCCGCCGTCTTGCCATTCCAGCGCGACCTCGGCGGAGAGGTTGTCGGCCTCGGGGTGGGTTTTGGATACGCTCCGTGTCCAGTTCCGGGTGACATCGCTGATCGTCATCGTGTAGGTGCTGCCGCTGCGGCTCACCTCGGCGGTGATCTCGTCGCCGGCCTGGACGGGGAGCGGGTAGTAGACCGGGGGCTCCGGGACCGTCTCGTACCAGGCCCGGTAGACCGGCTTGCCGGACGAGCAGTCGGTCGCCACGCCGGTCTGCTGGACGGTCCCGCTGCCGTAGCCGTCGATACCGACCCATGGCGCGAACTTCTCGGAGGTGGAACCGCAGGTGACCGCGGGCTCGGTCCACCGGGCGGAGACCGACCGGAAGTCCTTCCCGGTCGCGACGTAGCCCGACCAGTTGCCGCCGTCCTCACTGACGTTGTCACTCGGCGGCGGCTCGGGGGCTCGGTCGGCCGGCAGGGCCGAAGAGGAACTGGTGCGTACGGGCGAGTCCGCGGAGGCACCGGCTCCGGCCGCGCCGGGAGCGATCAGGAGCGTGGCGACACCGAGCGCCGACACCAGTAGGCCCCTGATCCGTACGCCGCCGGTCGGGTTGCCATCGGGTCTGCGCATGCGGTCCTTCCCATCCGGCGTGAACCGGTTCCAGTGGTCCAGATTGCGACGCTACGTGGTCGGACACGTCTCTGTGTAGCCGGTTCCCTGACTTCCCCGGGCGGCGAGGCGCCGTCGCGGAGCACGACCGCGGCGGCGACCGCCTCGATCCACTCCGGGTGCGCCACTCCGAACACGGTCGGCCAGGTCGAGTCCGTCGTGGGAGCGTCCCCACTGGGATCGGGTGAGTGACGCGCCACGGCTGCGGGTGGCGCGGAACGGAGCAACCGCGCGTCACTCGGCGCTGATCACCAGCACTGTTGAACG
>JAKDNL010000309.1 GCA_030451825.1 Pseudonocardia sp.
TCCGGCAGCGCCGGCCAGCACCGCCCCCGCCGACGCGACCCGGTCGGCCTCGGCAGCCCCCTCCCGCTCCCAGACCCCGGCCAGCTCGGTCGCGGTGTTCGCGCGCTCGAGCAGCCTGCGCCGCAACGGCCGGCTGGCGAACGGTGGCGTCCACAAGTGCGCGACGGTCACCTCGGAGCCCGGCAGCAGCCGGGCTCCGACCTCGATCGCCGACCGGGCAGAAGGCGACGCGTCGTAGCCGAGCAGGACCCGCGCCCCGGACGCGGCGGCCGTGTGCACAGGCCGGGCGTCGAGCACCGAGATCTGCCGGCCGACGACCGCCCACTCCACCTCCTGCGGTCCCCCCAAGCGGTCCTGGGCCCGCAACGCCAGCCGGGCGACGGCGCGGGCCAGATCGTCGTCGAGGACCCGGCCCCACGCCCGCTCCGGATCCAGGGTCATCGTGAGGTCGTGGCCGTCGCGGCCGCGCACGATCTGGTGGGTCTGATGCCCGACCCGCAGCGAGAGCAGGTCCAGGCGCGGAACGGAGAACACCGACGTGTCCGGCTCGACCGCGCCGGTGATCACGACCTCGCCCTGGCCGTAGGCCGCCCGCACCACGACCCGGTCCCGCGCTCCGGAAACCGGGTCGACGGTGCTGGCCAGGCCGGCCTTCTGCGCGGGCACCATCCGCTGCACCACCACCCCGATCGCGAGGTCGGCCGCCGACGGTCCGGCCGCGCTCGCGCGGACCATCGCCTCGACCGAGAGCGCGGAGGCCCAGCACTCGACGATCGCCTCCCGCACCGCCTCATGCCCGCGCACGTTGGTCCGGCTCCACCGCACCCCCGCAAGGACCGTCGGCGAGGAGCGCACCGCGACGGTGGCCGGTCCGTCCTCGGGACCGATACCCAGGGCCGAATAGGCACGCGAGAGCGACGATCGGACCGCATCCGAGAGACCCGCCTTGCGGACGAGTCCCTGCATCCGGTCGCACGCGTCGCGCAGGTCCGCGCCCCGCCCGGAGCCGGCGACAATCTCGAGCGCGGCCGCGTAGACCTCGGACAGCTCGGCGGCCACCCCGGCCGCCTCCATCGACTCCCGGTGGGCCCGGGTGTCCAGCGCGACACCACCGGGGACCGGGAGCCCGCCGGCGAGCAGCTCGCCCAGCGTCGCCGCCGGCACACCGACGGACGGGGCGTCGGTGCGCCGCAATCCGGTCAGCGGGTGCATCCCCGCCGGTGTCGCCCCGCTCACGGCTCCACCGCGCCGGGGTCGCGGGCCACCAGAACCGGGCACCACGCGTGCTGCAGCATCGCCTGGCTCACCGAGCCGAGCAACAGCCCAGCCAGGCCGCCACGGCCGCGTGAGCCGACGACCAGCAGCTGGGCGTCGGACGAATGGTGCAGCAGTGCGGCCGCGGCCTGCCCGCGCACGACCATGCGGCGCACCGGCACGTCCGGATACTTCTGCGACCAGCCGGCCAGCTGATCGTCGAGGACGGCCCGCTCGTCGGCCTCGATCGCCGCCCAGTCCAGCAGCAGCGCCACATCGGGGTCGAACACGTCGTCGCTCCACGCGTGCACGGCCACCAGCGGGGCACTCCGCGCCGCAGCGTGCTCGTACGCCAGGCCGAGCGCGGCGTCGCTGCCGGGCGAGCGGTCGACCCCGACCACGACCGGCCCGTCCGCGGTCACCGTGCCGCGCACGACCACTACCGGGCAGCGGGACGCCGCCGTCACGGCGACGGCCACCGACCCGGCGAGCAGCCCGGCGAACCCGCCGCGGCCCCGGGTCCCCAGCACCACCGTCGCGGCCCGGGCGGACTCCTCGCACAGCACCTCCGCGGCGCTTCCACCACGGATCTCGCGATCGATCCGATCGGCTGGGAGCATCCGGGCCGCCTCCTGCGCCGCGGCGTCGAGATGATCACGCAATGACCGCAACGCCGCCTCGCGCCGCTGCTCGTGGCCCAGCCCCGGCCGCCCTCCCATCGCCAGCGTCGACCGTCCCACCGCCGCCACGAGGCGCAGCGACGCACCGGTGCGCGCCGCTTCACCGGCACCCCACCGCGCGGCGTCGAGGGCCGGATCAGATCCGTCCACACCGACCACCACCGGCCATTCCCGCTGTCGGGCCATGTCTGCCTCCTCGTCGTCGAGATGCCGACCCTGCCGTGGCGGACGGCGACCGGACTGCGGCTCTGCGACCCCCGCGACCGGGCCGAAGGGCCCGAAAATCGGCGGGCCCCTACCGCAGCGGGATCGGCCTGCGGGCCATGCCGGATTCCTTGTGACGCGGCACCCAACTGTCGAACGTCTCGACCAGGAACGCCGCGCCAGCTGACCGAGCAGGTGTCGGGGACGCCGCACGACCGGAGCCACACGGCCACCCGCTCCGGGACGTTCGGCCCTCGTCGCCCGCGGCAACCCGACGGACCATCGGGATATGGGCAGCAGCAGCGAGATCCTGACCGGCCGGGAGCCGGCGGCGCCGGGCCTCACCCGGCTGATGCGAGCAGCGGTGGAGCTGGCGACGCGCGCACCGTCGGTGCACAACACCCAGCCGTGGCGCTGGCGTATCGAGGACGACCGCGTGGAGCTGCACGCGGATCGCAACCGCCAGTTGACCCAGACCGATCCCGACGGACGGGATCTGATGATCAGTTGCGGATGCGCGCTGCACCACCTCGATGTCGCCGTGGCCGGGATGGGTCTGGGCACCACGATCGAACGGTTCCCCGACCCCGAGAACCGCGACCATCTGGCCACCGTGCGGATCCGGTCCGATCGGCCCGACCGGGCGGAATCGGCGCTGTTCTCGGCGATAGGACGCCGGCGCACCGATCGGCGACCGTACGGCCCGGGAACCGTGGCCCCGGCGTCGATCACCGCGCTCGTGGCACGAGCCCACCGACGCGGGGCCGGGCTGCACCCGGTCGTCCACGCGGACGCGCGGGCACGGCTCGACGCCGTGCTCGCCGACGCCGCGGACGCCCAGCGGCACCAGCCCGGCTACGTCGCCGAGCTGCTGACCTGGACCCGGCGCTACGCCGGCTCGCACGACGGCGTGCCACCGGCGTCGATCCCGAACCGGCCCCCTTACCAGCGGGACGCCTGGAACCGGTTCCCGCCCGGCCGGCTCGCCACGCCGCTGCGCCACCTGTCCGACGACGGGATGCTGGTCGCGGTCACCACCGAGGACGACGGCGGGCTCGCCCGGCTCGTCGCCGGGGAGGCGACCAGCGCGATCCTGCTGGCCGCGACCCGAGCCGGGCTCGCCTCGGCCCCACTGAGCCAGGCCCTGGAACTGCCGCAGACCCGCGACCGGCTCGCCCGCAACGCGCTGCACATCCCGGACCACCCGCAGATGGTCGTCCGCATCGGGCACCCGCCGGACGACACCGAGCTGCCGGAGACACCCCGACGCCCATTGTCCGCGGTGCTGATGGCCCCGCGCTGAGCCCACCGGTCACCGGTAATGTGCCGCGCCCTCGACCACCTGTCGTTCCGGGTCTGGCGCCCCGGCACAGCAGCCGCTTGACCGTTGACAGCACCGTCGCGCGCGACTGATGGGAGCCCCGCTCAACCGTCGCTTCCGAGGTTGCTCATCATGGCGTCCATGCAGACAAGTCCAGGCGAGCCACCGTCCGCTCCCACGAGCGCAACCACGCCGGACCCTCCCGACGCTGCCGCGGACACCGATGGCTTCCTCCTCGTCGGCTTCGACGGCTCGCACGGGGCGGTGACGGCGATCGCGGTCGCCGGAGACCTGCTCCCCGCCCGGCATGCACGGGTGGCCCATCTGTGGAGCTCGCCGGATGCCGGTTCCGCCCTGCATCGCCGGCTCGCTCCTCAGGCTGTGACCAACGACCACCTCGACACGCTGGTCAGGCGGGAGGCCGCCGCCGCCGCGCACCACGTTGCAGCGGGCGGGGTCGCGCTCGCCAAGGCCGCAGGTTGGACGGCCGATCCACTTGTGCGAGGGGCCTACAACAGTGAGGGGGTCGAGCTCGCTCACCTGGCCGACGAGCTCCATCCCGCCGCCATCGTGCTCGGGTCACGCGGCCTCGGAGGGCTCCGAGAGCTGCTCGGCAGCGTCTCGGCCAGCACGGTGAACAACAGCCCGGTGCCGGTGCTTGTCGTTCCCCTGCTCCTCGCCCAGGAACGTGCTGCCACCGTCGCAGGCCCCGTGGTCATTGCCCACGATGGGTCCGATGGTGCCGAGCGCGCCCGCAGTGCAGCGGCCGAGTTGTTCCCGGGACGACAACACGTCGTCACCCACGTCGAAACGTCGGGTACCTCCGAATCACCCAGCCCTGCTGCTGGTGCCGAGTCAGACATGCGCTCGGCTGATCGCACCGAGTACGGACTCCCGCCGGAGGCGATGACGCTCGTCCCCGATGGATGGGGCCCAACGGGCGTAGCCGACGCCCTGGCCCAGGAGGCAGCGGCGCGCGCCGCCGGGGTGATCGTGGTCGGGTCTCGCGGACGATCGATGCTGCGCGAGATGCTGCTCGGCAGCATCGCCAGGGCCGTGCTACACCACGGGCATCGACCCGTGCTGGTAGTACCCTCTGTTCCGGCATGAGGACTTCCGGGGCGAAGGTGATGAGCGCATTCGTCTCCGATGCGGCCCGGAACCGCTTCCAGCGCGCCTACGACAGCGCTCTGGGCCACCTGCCCGAGCCGGGCGCGGAGCACGACGTCGCGACCCGCTACGGCACGGTCGGTCTACCGGTTCGGGCCTCGCCGTGCACGACCCGGACCGGCTCGCGTCGCTGACCCTGATCGAACCCGCCCAGGTGCTGTCGCGCTTCCCGGCGACGTTCCTGCCGGTCGCGCTCGGCGCCTCGCGCGCCGCACCGGAGTGGCTGCGCCGCCGGGCCCGCGCCCTGCTGCCCGACGTCCGGGTCGAGGTCGTCCCCGGCGCCGGGCACTCGCTCAGCGGGGAACGCGCCGACCTCGTCAACGCCCGCGTACTCGACTTCACTCGACGGGCCGGCCGGGAGGGTCGACACTCGATCGGGTGAGCGGCGCGTGGGGCGGGACGACGGGGCCGCTGCTGGAGCGCGAGGACGAGATCACCGCCGTGGACGCCGCGGTCCGCCGGGTCGCCGCCGGCGAAGGGGTCGTCCTGCTCCTGGAGGGCCCGGCCGGCATCGGCAAGACCGGGCTGCTGGTGGAGACGCGCCGCCGCGCCACGGCCGCCGGCCTGCGCGTCCTCGCGGCCCGGGGCGGCGCGCTCGAGCAGGCGTTCCCGTTCGGGGTGGTCCGGCAGCTGTTCGAGCCGGCCCTGCGCGACGCGGGCGGGCCCGGACGTGCCCTCGCCGGCGCCGCGGCCGCGGCCCGCGACGTCTTCGCCGCCGTCGTCGAACTCGGCGGCGACCCGGTGGCGCCCGAGCCCTCGTTCGCGTCGCTGCACGGCCTGTACTGGCTGACCGTCGACCTCGCCGCGGACGGCCCGCTCGCGATCGTCGTGGACGACCTGCACTGGTGCGACGGCGCGTCGCTGCGATTCCTCGCCTACCTGGCGCGCCGCCTCGACGGGCTGCCCGTACTCGTCGCGGGCTCCCTGCGACCAGCGGACCGCACGGTGGACGCCGCCGTCCTCGGCGAGCTCACCGGCGAGCCCGGCACCGTGTCGCTGCGGCCGCGTCCGCTCAGTGAGCGCGCGGTGGCCGAGCTCCTCGCCGGCCGCCTCGGCGGCAGGGCTGACGGGGCAGACGGGGCCGACGGTGTCAGCGGGGTCAGCGGCGCCGACCCGGCCTTCACGACCGCCTGCCGCGCCGCCACCGGCGGCAACCCGTTGCTGCTGCACGAGCTCGCCCGTGCCCTCGCCGCCGAGGGCGCCCGCCCGGACGCCGCTCACCTCGGGCTCGTCGCGAACGTGGGCCCGCGCTCCGCCGCGCGCTCGGTGCTCGTCCGCCTCGCGCGGCTGCCCGCGGAGGCGGTGCGGATGGCGCGCGCCGCGGCGGTACTGGGCGACGGCGTCACCCTCGACCTCGTGGCCGACCTCGCGGGCATCGGCGACGAGCTGCGCGTCACCGCCGCGGACGCGCTCGTGCGGGCCGAGATCCTGCGCGACGAGCCGCTGGTCGGGTTCGTCCACCCGCTCGTGCGCGACGCCGTCCACCACGACGTCAGCCCGGTCGAGCGGGCGCAGGCCCACCGGCGGGCCGCACGGCTGCTGGCCGACCGCTCGGCGCCGGTCGAGCGGGTCGCCGCCCACCTGCTCGCCGTGCCCCCGTGCGGGGAGCCGTGGGTCGTCGAGACGGCGCTCGCGGCCGCCGCGGTGGCCGCCCGCACGGGGGCCGCCGACGCGGCGGTCGAGCACCTGCGGCGCGCGCTCGCCGAGCCGCCGCCGGCGGCGCTGCGCACCGAGGTGCTGCTGCAACTCGGCCGCGCCGAGCTGCTCACACACGGGCCCGACGCCGTGGAGCACCTCCTCGAGGCGTCCGAGGCACTCGCCGACACCGACGCCGACACCCGGGCCGGCGTCGCCCAGCTGCTCGGGCGGGGGTTGCTCTTCACCGGTGCCCCCACGGCGGCCGCCGACCTCGCCCGCCGCGCCGCGGCCGAGCTGCCGCCCGGACACGACGACCTCCGGGCCGGGCTGTCGGCGTTCGAGATGATGGCCGTGTTCTTCGGCGGTGGCGACCCGGCCACGCTGCGCCGCCTCGTACCGCACCGCACGCTGCCGGTCCCCGACGGCCTCGGCGCGAAGATGCTCGCCGCCGTCGCCGCGCAGGAGTGGGCGTACGCCGGAGGGCCGAGCGGGGTCTGCGCGGAGCTGGCCCGCCAGGCGCTCGACGGAGGCGCGTTGCTGGCCGCGGACTTCGAACTGCTCGGGACCACCGCCCTGGTCACGCTCGTCCTCGCGGACAGCGAGACCGCGCTCGACGCCATGAACGCGGCACAGGCCGACGCGCACCGTCGCGGGTCGTTGTTCACCAAGGCCGCGGTCAGCCTCTGGCGCGGGTTCGCGCTGCTGCGCTTCGGCGACCTCGCCGACGCGGAGCGGTCGATCCGGACCGGGCTCGACGAGTTCGTCCAGTGGGGCTTCGGCGACGTGGGCGCGCAGGTGCACGGCGCGGCGTTCCTGTCCGCGGTGCTGCGCGAGCGGGGTGACCTCCCGGGTGCCCGCCGGGCGTTGGAACGCTCCCGCGATCCCGGCGACGGCTCGGAGGCCGCCCGCTACTGGTGCCACCAGCGGTTGGAGCTGCTCGTCGCCGAGGGCCGGCTCGCGCAGGCGCTGCCGGTGTCCGACGATGCGGCGCGCCGGTTCGGCTACCTGCGCCATCCCATCGACACGCCGTGGCGCTCGCCCCGGGCGGTGGCGCTGCACGGTCTCGGCCGGCACGAGGACGCGCTGGCCCTGCTCGCCGAGGAACTGGAACTCGCCCGGGCCTGGGGCGCGCCCGGCACGGTGGCCCACACGCTGCGGATCCTCGGGACGCTCCGCCGCGACCCGGAGCAGCTGCGCGCGGCGGCCGAGATCACCGCGGGTACGCCCGCCCGGCTCGAGCACGTGAAGGCGCTGGCCGCGCTCGGCGCGACGCTGCGGCGTGGCGGACGGGTGCGCGAGGCCCGGGAGCCGTTGCGCCGGGCGATCGAGCTGGCCGAGGCGTGCTCGGCGCCCGGCCTGGTGGAGCACGCACGCACCGAGCTGTACGCGGCCGGTGGACGGGCGCGGACCACGGCCTCGACCGGACCCGGCTCGCTCACGGCGAGCGAGCGCCGGGTGGTCGGGCTCGCCGTGCACGGCGCGACGAACCGCGACATCGCGCAGGCGCTCTTCGTCACCCCCAAGACCGTCGAGCTGCACCTGAGCAACGCCTACCGCAAGCTCGGCATCTCCTCCCGACGAGGGCTCGCCGACGCGCTCGCCACCGCCTGACGTCTCGGGTGGGGTCTGGGGTGTTCCCGGATCCTTTCGGGTGTCCGGGCCAGCAGGCTGACCGGCGTGGACAGCAGGGCGATCCAGCTCGAGATCCGGCTCGACGGTGAGTCCCCGGTCGGGCGCGCGTGCGACGGCCGCGGTGACACCCGGGAGTTCGCCGGCTGGATGGGTCTCGTCGCCGTCATCGACGACCTGCTGCGGGCCTCGTCGCCGGGACC
>JAKDNL010000310.1 GCA_030451825.1 Pseudonocardia sp.
GGTGGATCAGCGCGGCGGCGTCGTCGGAGAACAGCTGGTCGGTGCGTCCGGCCAGTTTCAGGTGGTGGGTGAGGTAGTCGCGGGTCTCGGGTTCGGTCATGCCGGGCAGCGCGTAGCGCAGCGCGATCCGCTGGTCCAGCGCGGCGAACGCGCCGAGCTTGATCCGTCGTCGCAGGGTCGGCTGGCCCAGCAGCAGCCCGGTGAAGGGGGCGACGGAGTCCATTTCGCTGTTCGTGAGTTACGCCGAGCTCGGCGTAACTCACGTTATGCCGAGCCCGCGGTTATGCCGAGGCGACCATGGCGGCGAGCGGATCGTCCTGCCAGGTGAGGGGAAGCCTGTCAGGCCGCTCGGCATAACCGCGGCTCGCGGTTGAAGCTCGCTTCGTCGGGGGCGTTGGGCTCCCGAGAGGGAGGCGATCGTGAAGAAGTCGACGCGGGTGTTGGTGACTGGTCCGTTGGCGCCGTATGCGGCGGGGTATCGGGCGGAGCTGGATGCGCAGGGCTACTCGCCTTGGACTGCGGTGTCGTACCTGTACTCGTTCGCGCGGCTGAGCCGTTGGCTGACCGCGCAGGGGCTCACCGCGGCGGACCTGGACGGTGTGTGTGTCGATCGGTTCGTCGCCGACCGGCCCGGTGGCCGCCCGGGTGCGGTGCGGCGGGCGACGCCGCGCGGGACGTCCTCGCTGCTGGGCTATCTGCAGCGGGTGGGAGCGGCGCCCGCGCCGGCCGTGGTCAGCACGGACGTCGGTGGCCGGGAGGCGCTGGTGAACGAGTTCGCCTGGTTCCTGCGCACCGAACGGGGCCTGGCCGAGACGACGATCGACTGGTATCGGCGGGTCGCCGCGTTGTTCCTCTCGGCCCAGGTCGACGACGTGACGGACGTGGCTGTGCTGGGCGCCCGGCAGGTCAACGCGTTCGTGCTCGCTCAGATCGGGCGCCGCGGCACCGGGTCGTTGAACAACGTGGTGACCGCACTGCGGGCGCTGCTGCGCTTCTTCTATCTGCGCGGCTATACGGCCACGTCGCTGGTCGGCGCCGCGCCACGCACGGTGGGGTGGCGCGACAGGGGCCCGTCGCGCGGGCTCGCCGCCGAGCAGGTGGCGCGGCTGTTGGCCGGCTGCGATCGTCGCACCAGCACCGGACGTCGTGACTTCGCCATCTTGACGGTGCTGACCCGGCTGGGGCTGCGCGCGAATGAGGTCGCGACGCTGCGGCTCGAGGACGTGGACTGGCGCGCCGGTGAGATCACCGTGCACGGCAAGGGAAACAGGACCGATCGGCTGCCGCTGCCGGTGGACGTCGGGCAGGCGATCGCCGATTACTGCCGCCGCGGCCGGCCCCGGGTCGAGTGCCGGGCAGTGTTCGTGCAGGCACGCGCCCCGTATGCCGGGCTGACCTCCGCCGCGGTGAGCAAGGTTGTGGAGGCCGCCTGCCGGCGGGCAGGGCTGCCTGAGGTGGGCGCGCACCGGCTGCGGCACACCGCGGCGGCGGCACTGCGCCGCGCGGGCGCCCCGTTGTTCGAGATCGGCCAACTGCTGCGCCACCAGCACGCGGTGACCACCGCCGGGTACGCCCGCGACGACGAGGCCGCGCTGGCCGAGCTGGCGCGCCGCTGGCCGGGCGGTGCGGCATGACCGACCTGCCCGCCGCGGCGGGTGAGTACCTGGCGATCCGGCGGGCGTTGGGGTTCAAGCTGCGTGGCCACGACCGGCTGCTCGCCGAGTTCATTGCCTTCCTCACCGACACCGGCGCGCCGACCGTCACCGCCGCGGCGGCGCTGGCCTGGGCCACCCGGCCGCCCCAACTGCAGCCCGTGCGTTACGCGCAGCGGCTCAGCGTCGTGCGCGGGTTCGCCGGCTACCTGTATGCCCTCGACGTCGCGGTCGAGGTGCCGCCGCTGGATCTGTTGTCCTATCGCCGGCAACGCCGCACGCCCTACCTCTACTCCCACGCCGACATCGACGCATTGCTCGCTGCGACCGATCTGCTGCGCCCGTCGCTTCGTGCGGCGACCTACCGAGGCGTGTTCGGGTTGCTTGCGGTGACCGGGATGCGGGTCGGTGAAGTGATCGCCTTGGACGACGGCGACGTCGACCTCCACGCCGGCACGGTGATGATCCGCGAGGCGAAGTTCGGCAAGCACCGCCGGCTGCCGGTGCACGCCAGCACCGTCACCGCGCTGCGCGACTACGCCCAAGCCCGTGCCCAGTTATGCAGTCGCCCGTGCGGGTCGAGCTTCTTCGTCTCCACTCGCGGCACCCGGCTGATCTATCACTGCGTGCACACCACGTTCGCGCAGCTGCTGACCCGCGCCGGGATCACCGCGCCGGCCGGCGCCGGCGCACCGACGATCCACGGGCTGCGGCACCGCTTCGCGGTGGCCACGCTGCGGGACTGGTACCGCGCCGGCGTCGACGTCACGGCCAGGCTCCCGGCCCTGTCGGCCTACATGGGTCACGCCCACCCGGGGTCCACCTATTGGTACCTCTCCGCCGCCCCGGAGCTGCTCGCCCTGGCGGCGCAGCGCCTCGAACGGGCGGCAGGTGGGCCGCGGTGAGCGCGCTCGCCCCGACCTTGCAGGCGTTCTTCACCGACCGGTTGTTGACCCAACGCCAGGTCAGCCCGCGCACCGTGACCGCCTACCGAGACACGCTGCGGCTGCTGCTCGGCTTCGCGCAGCAGCGCACCGGCACCCCGCCGTGCCGGCTCGACCTGGCCGACCTCGACGCCGACCTCGTCGCCGCGTTCCTCACCCACCTCGAGCGCGACCGGGGCAACGGCGTGCGCACCCGCAACGCACGCCTGGCCGCGATCCACTCGCTGTTCCGCTACGCGGCGCTGCGCCACCCCGAGCACGCCGAGTTGATCGCCCGGGTGCTGGCCATCCCGGCCAAACGCTACGACCGCACGCTGATCTGCTTCCTCAGCCCGGCCGAGGTGGACGCGCTGCTCGCCGCGCCAGACCGGTCGACCTGGCTCGGCCGCCGCGATCACACGTTGCTGGTCCTGGCCGTGCAGACCGGGCTGCGAGTCAGTGAACTGACCGCGCTCACCATCGCGGACCTACACCTCGGCGAGGCCGCACACCTCAGGTGCCACGGGAAGGGCCGCAAGGAACGCGCCACCCCGCTGACCCGCCAGACCGTCGAGGTGCTGCGCGCCTGGATGCGTGAGCGCGCCGGCACCGCCACCGACCCGATCTTCCCTACCAGGCAAGGCCGTCCGCTCAGCGTCGACGCGATCCAGTGGCTGCTCGCCAAACACGTCGACACCGCCACCGGCCCCTGTCCCAGCTTGTGTGGCAAGATCGTGTCGCCGCACGTCCTGCGCCATACCTGCGCGGTTAACCTGCTGCGGGCCGGGGTCGACATTGCGACCATCGCGCTCTGGCTGGGCCACTCCGACATTCGAGCCACCCAGACCTACCTCCATGCCGACCTCGCGATCAAGGAACGCGCGCTCCTGCGCACCACGCCTCCCAACATCGCACCGGGTCGCTACCGCCCACCCGACCCGCTGTTGGCCTTCCTCGAAGCGCTGTAGTTATGCCGAGCGGCCTGACAGGCTTCCCCTCACCTGGCAGGACGATCCGCTCGCCGCCATGGTCGCCTCGGCATAACCGCGGGCTCGGCATAACGTGAGCAGCCGCAGTTCCTCGAGCTGATCGGCGGAGAGCAGGTGCGCTTCGTCGACGGCGACGACGACGTGGCGGCCGCGTTCGTGTTTCTCCGCGGCGAGGTGGTCCATGGTCTGGGCGATCAGCGCGGCGGTGTGGAAGCGGGGGACCCCGCCCAGCCCCGAGACGAGGGCGGCGTAGAGGCCGCGGGCCCCGACCGCGGGGTTGGGCAGGTAGATCACGGTGTGCCGGGACGCGTCGAGCTCGGCGAGCGCGGCGCGCAGCGCGAGGGTCTTCCCGGCGCCGACCTCCCCGGTGATCACCCCGAGCGCGGTCTCGGCGACGCACCAGCGGATCCGGGCGACGGCCTCGGCGTGCCCGCCGTGGCGGTGCAGCATCGCCGGGGCCAGGTCGCGGCGGAACGGGGTTCGGGTGAAGCCGAATTCTCTGAACTTGATCAAGAGTGTTGGATGGGTCGAGGGGCGGTCAGTTGTCCGGGTTGGCGGTGGGGAAGCCGAGGCTGACGGTGGTCCGGGCCGAGCGCCGGTCGATCTGGGCGATCTTGTCGTCGGCGCCGGCGAGGCTGACCTGAAGTCCTTCGATCTCGCCGAGCCAGCTCTCGCGTTCGGCCTCGGCGATGCGGGCGGTGAGGTTGTCGCGGATCTCGAGCAGCCGGTGGCGCTGGGTGGGGTCGGGCCAGAGCATCGGGCAGCGGACGCAGGCGTGCTCGTGGATGCAGGGGGTTCCGACCGCGCGGGCGCAGGTGCCGGTGGAGACCTTGCGCCGTTCGAAGTGGCCGAGGAAGTCCTGCCACTCGGCGTCGGTGGGGGCGCGATACTCCTCGGTCGGTCGCAACGCGCGGCGGCGGGCGAGGAAGGCCAGGTGGGCCTGGATGGCCTCGTCGGGGTAGACGGCCTTGTAGCCGAGCGTGACGTTGATGTCACGATGACCGGCGAGGACCTGCGCGATGTGGGGCGGTAGCCCGTTGAGGATGGCGTCGGTGATGAACATCCGGCGGAAGTCGTGCGGGGTGAACTGCAACGAGCCGCCGGTGGCTGGGTCGACCAGGCCGGTGTGCGCCAGTGCCGCGGCGAGCATCCTGCGGACGCCGTCCGGGGTGATCGCACGATTCTCGGTGTTGACGTGGCGCTGGAACAGGAGCGGTGTCGGCGCCGCCCAGGCGCATTCGTGGATGTCGTAGGCGGCGACGAGCGGGACGGCCCCGGAGCGGTCGCGGATGCGGCAGATGATGGTGCTGAGTACGTCGGCCAGCTCGGGGCTGACCAGCAGGAGCCGTTCGGCGTCGGTCTTGGACGGCGCGATCTGCAGCAGCGGCACGAGTTCACCGGTGCTCGGCAACCGGTATTGGACCAGGCTGTGGTGAGACAACTCGAGCAGCTCCTCAACCCGGATCCCGGTGGCCCGCAACACTTCCACGATCGCCCAGGCCCAGAACGCGTGGTCCTCGGCCAGGGTGAGATCGCAGCGCCGGCCGGTGGCCGGGTCCTGGGCCCAGATCTTGGCGGTGCGGGTGTGTGGGGTGGCCGAACGGACGAGTGTCTGCCCGGCGGCGGTGAAGGACTCGCCGGGGGCGGCGTGTCGGGCGGCGTCGAGCAGGGTTCGGGCGTCGGTGCGCCGCTGGTCGACGGCGCGGACGAGCACCGGGAGGAGGGGCAGCCGTTCACGGGTGCGGGCGTCCATGCGGGACTTGTGCTGGCGTTTGATCTTGCGCCGGTTGGTTTCCTGCTCCCCGACCGGGCTGGGCGCGACCCACCGGCCCCAGCGGGCCGGGTCTTCGACCGCCCAGTGGGCCAGGTCCAGGTAGAGCGCGCGCACCGGGGTGAGGCATGCGCGATAGCTGATCCGCATGGCGGCGACCTCGGTGCTCTCCCCGGTCTGGGCCCGGGTGGTGGTGATCTTGGTGCGGAGGCGCTGTTTCCACGCGGCGGCGACCTCCGTGGGCAGGTGCAGATCGCAGACGGCGGGGTGATGGCGCTCGATGTCGGCCCAGAACAACTTGCCCAGGTGGTGGGCGAGGGAGTCCAGGCTGGTGTAGTCCAGGGCGGGTTGGCGTTCGGACAGGTACTCCACCAGCAGGTCGCGGACCGGTCGGCAGGCCAGCTGGTAGCGGTCGATCAGCTCCTCGGGTGTGCGCTGGCCGACGGTGCGCAGTTCCCGCAGGGTGCTCGGCGCCGCGACGCCGAAGATCCCCATCGTGGCCAGTGTCCGGTAGAACGCCGCGGTGCCGCTCGCGGAGGTGGTGTGGAGGTCGTGTTCGGTGTCGAGCAGTTCCAGGACGTCGCCGATGGTGATCTCGCTCAACGTGCCGCCCTTGGCTGCGATGATCTCGGCGCTGCGGTGCAGGGTCAGCTTCGTCACCGGCGGGCAGCCGCCGGGATCGCCGTCGCACTGCGCTTGCAGCCGGGCGAAGCCCTCGACGTCACGGCTGCGGGCCAGGTTGCGGACCAGGGCGCCCTGGCCGGTCGCGCCGCTGACCAGCCAGCGCAGCGAGGGACGCACGACGTCGGCGCAGATCGCCGCGACCAGCGCCCCGGACAAAGCGTACTGGCGCCACGGCGCTGTCCCGCCGTGCTCGTGGAGCCAGCTCGCCGCGATCTGCCGCCAGGCGGCGCCGGCCTCCTCCGCGCCGCTGGCCTGCCATCGCTGCTGCCAGGTCGATCCGGGCTGGGCGCCGAGCCAGTCCAGCAGCATCGTCAACCCGCTGGCGCGGATCTTCTGGGTGTTGGGCTTGTCCAGGACGAACGCGGGCGCGCTCAGCCACCCCAGCACGACCGCCCGCGGTGCCTCGGTGGCCGGCCAGCTCGGAGGGGTCGGTCGAGCGGGGAACCGGGTCCGTGCCGCCAGCCGCCGGTCCGGTGGCGGCGTCCGCGCCGGGGCGATCCGCGGCGGGGCCACCGCTCGCTCGAGTGTGGCGCTGCTGCTCACGAGGCTCCGGTCCCGAACAGGACGTCGAGCGACTCGGGCCGGTAGCCGGGCGCCGCGGCTGGGGTGACCCGCGCGGCGGCCTGGCGGGTCTGCTCGCCGTGATGGGCCAGCACCCGGCGGATCACCTCTTCCTTGCGCGGCGTCAGATAGATCTGGGTGGTGCTCAACGCGGCGTGACCCAGGACGAGCTGCACGTCGGTGAGTGGCAGGCGGGGGTCCTCGGCCATCCGGTAGGCGGCGGTGTGTCGCAGCGAATGCAGGGTCGCGGCCATGCCGGCCCGCTGCGCGACACGCTCGAACATGCGGTGCACCGCGTGGTAGGACAGCGGGCGGGTCGGGCGGCGCAGCGTCCACCACAACGGCTGGGCGTGCCCGCGTGGGATCTCGCCGTCCGTCTCGACCTGGTAGAGCCGTAGCCAGACGAACGCATCGGTGCTGGCGGGCAGTTCCTGCACCGCCCGGGTGCCCTTGCGCACCACCGCGATCAGCTGCCGCCCGGGATCCACCCCACCCTGGACCACGGACAGCAGCTCCGAGGCCCGGGCTCCGGTGGAGACGTAGAACGCCACCAACGCCCGGTCGCGGTGCGACCCAAGCCGGGCGAAGATCTCGTTGAACTGCTCGTCGGGGATGGCGCGCGGGATCCGGGTGGGCACCGAGGGTCGGTAGAGCCCGGCTCGCTCGTTGCGGTGCGGCTCCATCGGGTTGTGATGGGCGTGTGCCCGGCCGCGCCGGGCGCGCTGCAGCGGGAACGGGTTCAGGATCGGACCGGTCCCGGCGTCTCGATGGAAGTCGTAGAAGCACCGCAGCACGGTCTCGCTGTGCGCGCGCACCGACGCGGAGTAGACCCCAACCGGCCGGGCCCCGACAGCCCGCGGGCCCGCCTCGCCGGGATGGCGCCAGTGCGGCCGGGCCGGCTTGCCCGCGATCTGCAGCCACCGGCAGAAGTCCCGGGCCTCGATCCGGGTCGCCCGCTCCCAGCCCACGTCGATGGCCCAGAGGAACCGGAACCACCGCAACAGGTCCATCCCGTAGGACCGGACGGTCGCCGCCGACCGCCCGGCGGCCTGCAGCTCACGGAAGTAGACGGAGACCGCCTCGACCGACAACCCCTCCGCGTCGGCGAGCCGGTAGGGATCCCACTCGTCGTCGGTGGCGACCAGGCGGCCGATCTGAGGCACGACCAGAGACGCCAGATCCCTCGATGAACCCTGCATGGCCAGATCAACGACGACGATGCCAAAGGGTCACTGAGCTGCGCAAACTCTACTCGAGGTTCAGTCAACAGGTAGTACGAACTGAGCTTGTCCAGGCTCACCGGGACTCCTCTGCCTCGGATGCGGGGGTGTCGGACGGATCGGTGTCGGTGAGATCGGTGTCGGTGAGATCGGTGCCGGTGAGATCGGTGTGGGCGAGGATGATCAGGTCGGCGCGGTAGGTCAGTCCGTCAGGATCCGCTGCGCCGTCGCCGTCGCCGTCGCCGTCGCCGTCGTCGTCGGTGGTCGGGCTCGTCAGGGGCGGCTCGGCTGGC
>JAKDNL010000899.1 GCA_030451825.1 Pseudonocardia sp.
ACATGGCCCAGGCCGACCTGGTCGAGCCGGTCCGTCGGGTGTGCCGGGGCTGCCCCGTCCGCGCCGAGTGCCTGGCCGAGGCGATGGCCACCGAGGAGCCGACCCGCCGGTGGGGCGTCGTCGCCGGAACCACTCCGTCCGAGCGCCGGCTCCTGCACCGCGCCGGGCTCACCGTCACTGCACCCGGCTCCGCAGGTGGTGACGCGGCATGAGCGCCACCAGCGATCGCCCGGCCCGCTGCGAGGTCTGCCGCACCCCGCTGCACGAGCGCCCCGACCCCCGGCGCCGTCGCTGCGCCGATCACCTCGACCAACTCGCCCTGGTCCCCCTGACCACCGTCCGCCCCACCCACCGCCGGAAGGGAGGCACGCGATGAACACCGCAACACTCATCCTCACCACCGCCGGGGCCGGTGCCGGGCTGTGGCTGCTGCACAAGCTCGGGCAGGTCCTCACCCGCGCCCTGGAAGCCGCCGCCGCGATCGCCGTCGTGTTCCTGTCCATCTGGTTCGCCATCAAGGGCACCTACCGGGCCGGGCGCTGGCTCGTCCGACACTGGCGCACCACCCTGGCCGTCGCCGCCGTGCTGGTGTGGTGGCACTGGCTGGGCTGGCCATCGCTCGCCATCACCGCCGCGATCGTGGCCCTCGGTTTGGGCGGCTGGCGGCTGGCGTCGGTGACCTCGTTCGACGTCTGGGCCGGGCGGCACCTGCGGTCGTGGTGGCAGCGCTGGGCCATCTACGCCCGCCGCATGCCGGGCTGGCTACGCGCCTGCCGCCTCACCATCCCTGACGACGGCCACCAGGTCGTGGTCATGATCAACCCCCTGCGACGCCGATCTGCCGTGGCTCCGCGCTCGAAGCCGCGACCGGACCAGTGCCCGACCATCCTGGGCGTCCGTTCCGGGCCGTCATGGGATGAGGTGCGGGTGCGGCTCGTCCCGGGCCAGACCCCGGAGGACGTCGACGCCGCCGCCCGCGCCCTCGCCGTCTCCCGCGGTGTGCCGCGTTGCCAGGTCCGGGAGTTGGAACCGAACGTGGTCTCGATCGACTTCCAACGCCGCAACCTGCTCGCCGACGTCGTTGCGTGCGCCCCACTGGGCGACGTAGCCGGCTCCGACGGAGACTCGGTGGATCTGGGCCGCGTGTGGTCCGGGCGCACCGAGTACGGCACCGACTGGTACCAGCCACTGGCCGGGGGCCACACCCTCGTGGCTGGCTCCACCGGCGCCGGGAAGAACTCCGTGATGTGGGCGCCGATCGTCTCGATCGCCCCGGCGATCCGGGACGGGCTGGTGCGGGTGAACGGGATCGACCCGAAGGGCATGGAACTCGCCTACGGGCGCCGGCTGTTCCACCGCTACGCCGTCACCAGCAAAGACACCCTGGACCTGCTCGACGAGCTCGTCGAGGGCATGGAGGCGCGCAAGACCGCCCACGCCGGGCGCGTCCGGACGGTTCCGATCACTCGCGAGCACCCGTTGGAGCTGGTGGAGTTCGACGAGATTGGCGCCTTGGTCCGCTACGTCGGCGACCGCAAGACCCGCGAAGCCATCACCGAGCGCATCGCCCTGCTCACCACCCAAGGCCGCGCGCTCGGCTACACGGTGCGCGGCTACGTGCAGGAGCCCACCAAGGACACCGTGCCGGTCCGGGAGCTGTTCCCGCGCCGCATCTGCCTCCGAGTCGCCTCCAAGAGCCACGTCGGCATGGTGCTCGGTGAGCACGCCTACGACCGCGGCGCCTGGGCCAACCGGATCGGCGAATCCGAACTGTTGACCGTTCTCCGTGGGTCGGAGACCTGTTGCAGGATGTCGCCCGATCCGGG
>JAKDNL010000900.1 GCA_030451825.1 Pseudonocardia sp.
CACCAGGGAGCCTTCATGTTCCGACGGATCGCTGTCGTGGTGATGACCGCAGTTGCGTTGCTGGGTGTCGGCGCGGCGCCTGCGTGGGCTGACCGGGCCGCACAGATCGACGGCCCGAACGGCAGCGCCGGAGCTGTGATCAATGTGGCGCCGCCGGCCAGCTACCGCGTCGACTACAACGCAGTCGATTTCAGCCCGGACAACCTGTTCACCGTCACCGAGCTCACCGTGGTCGACCCGCAAGGAGCGCGTACCTTCAGGAACGTGAATCGCGGCGGCGACATCGCGGACTTCGAGGTCTTCCCAAACCGCGGCCCAGCCACGGTGAGCATCGTGTTCACCTTCCAGCGGGCGTTCGGGGAGACCGAGTTCAACCGCGCGAACCCTCTGGTCGTGACCTACCCATGACCACGAGCACCGGCAAGAGCGCACCGTTGGAGATCCCCACCCTGGTGGGCCAAGCTCAGACCTTGCGCGCCGCGACCGCGACGGTGTTGGTGATGCCGGTCGAGGTGTACAGCACAGGGGTGTTGGTCCGGGTGCGGGCGCAGCTCTCCGAGCTTCCCGACGAGCTCGCCGACAACCCCGGCTACGCGTTGGTCGCGATGCCCGGCCACGAACGGGCTGCGCTGAGCGTGTCGACCGCTGGCAACACCACAGCCGGCGCGCGCAGCGTGTCCTCCGCCAGCGGACGCAGCGACGGGCCCCGACGGTGGGACGTCGAGTTCTGGCTCCCCCGCGTGGCGTTCGACGAGGCGCCCCTGAACATCCGGTGGCCCGTCGTCGGGCTGGACGCGCAGCTGCCCGACCTCACCACGGACCGCTTGACCGCTGCAGCCGATACCGCCCAACCAGTCCGGTAACGGGGCAGCGTCCTTGGACGTCCAGCACGCCGGCACTGGAGTGCTTCCGCCGGAAGCACTCGCCGGGCCAGTCAGGGGAACCGGTACTCCAGTGTCGCCGCCGTGCTCACCGCTGCGGCGACCTCTGCCAGGCGCAGCGCGTCGGCCGCAGTGAGCGTGTCCAGTCCCTCGGGCGGGACCGCCTGGGCCAGCGCGTCGAGTGCCAGGTTGCGGGTGGCCTCGCTGATCACACCCGGTCGCGCCGTGCCGCGGTACGGAGAGATCAACGGCGGGCCGTGCAACTGGTTCGCGGCCAGCAGGTAGCCAGACAGTGCGGTGTCGCCCCACCGCTCGCGCACGGCCCGTTCGTCGTCGCGGTCTGAGGTCATCTCGCCAGCCTCGGCTACCGCGCCCCGGCACCGCGGCCGATCGCAGCCGGACCGTTCGCACATGCACATCCAGCCGAGGTACCTGCTCCGTGCGGGCGGGTGCTTCCGCTGGAAGCACCCGCGCACCGGTCCTCGCACATCGCCCGCGCCTACCGCGCCGTGCTCTGTCCGGACGCTGCACGGGCGCCAGGCGGTGGGGGAGCGCAGCTCGGGTGGAGCTGTTGGCCGGGCTGGGTCGCGGTCAGGCAGATTCCGCACCGGCGGCACAGGGCCGGCGAGACCGCGCCGGAGGCCTCGTCCGCTGCCCAGGTGGCGAAGTAGCGGGCGGCTCGCTCGACACTCACCGAGGCCCCGTAGGCGTCGAGCCGGTAGCGCTCGGGGTCGGCCCGGATCGCCTCGACCCACCGGCGGACCTCGGCCTCGTCCACCGTCACCGCGTCGACCCGGCCATGACGTACCGGTGGCGGGAGAGCCAGCGCTCGACGGTGCGGGGGGTGACCCGGAACCGGGCTCTTCGATCTTAGGCGGGCACCGTCGGTTTCCTCGCTGACAATCGGCGGGTGTGCCGGGTGCAGTGCAACCGTACTCGGCGCC
>JAKDNL010000018.1 GCA_030451825.1 Pseudonocardia sp.
GGGGCGCCCCCCTTCCGGGCCACCACCGCGCGGAGCGGTGCGGCGGTACCGGGCCACCACCCCGCATCGGCACGCCACCGCCCCCCGGCAGGGGCGAGCCGATCGCCCCCCGTCCGCGCGACGACGCTCCCCAGCCCGTCGCGCTGAGCACGACGGTAGACCGCGCGGACCCCACTCCGGATCAGTCGAACTACTGATGTTCGGTACGACTTTGGGAGGAGGCCGGACGGGGGAGACGGTCAGTTCTCGGCGCGCTCCGCGGCGTCGAGCCAGTCCAGCTCGATGCCCTCGCGCTCGGCCACCACGGCCTTGAGCTCGCGGTCGAGCTCCATCAGCCGGGACGGCTCGGTCGCGGCCTCGGCGAGCTGGGCGTGCAGCTTCTCCTCCGTGGCCGTGAGCGCCGTCATCCGCCGCTCCAGCCGGGAGGCCTCCTTGCGGGCGGCGCGCTGCTCGGCCGCGCTGGACGTCGAGTTCCGGTCGGCGGCCGTGGCCGTCGCGGCCGTGGAACCCGCGCTCGCGGTCGGGTCGGACGCCACCGACAGGCTGCCGCTGGTGTCGCCTGCCGCGGCGCGCCGGAACATGTACTCCTCGATCCCGCCGGGCAGGTGCGTGATCCGCCCGTCGCCGAGCAGCGCGACGACGGTGTCGCAGACCCGCTCGGTGAGGTACCGGTCGTGGCTGACCACGATCAGCGTGCCGGGCCAGCCGTCGAGCAGGTCCTCGAGGTTGGCCAGGGTGTCGACGTCCAGGTCGTTCGTCGGCTCGTCGAGCAACAGCACGTTCGGCTCGTCCATCAGCAGCCGGGTCAGCTGCAGCCGGCGCCGCTCGCCGCCGGAGAGCTGCCCGACCGGGGTCCACTGGCGCGCGGCCGGGAACCCGAGCCGCTCCAGCACCTGCGACGCGGTCATCTCCTGCTTGCCGAACCGCACGTACTTCGCGACGGCCTCGGTCGCCTCCAGCACGCGCATGTTCTTCGGCAGGTCGACGAGCTCCTGGGTGAGCTGGGCGAGCTTGACGGTGGTGCCCTGGATCCGGCGTCCGGAGTCCAGCTCGCGCTCCCCGGTCAGCGAGCGCAGCAGCGTGGTCTTGCCGGAGCCGTTGATCCCGACGATGCCGACCCGGTCGCCCGGCCCGAGCCGCCACGTGACGTCGTCGAGCAGGGTGCGCCCGGCGATCGTCGCGGTCGCGTCCTCGAGCTCGAGCACGGTGCGCCCGAGCCGGTTGGTGGCGAACCCGAGCAGCTCGACGGTGTTGCGCGGCGGCGGGACGTCGGCGATCAGCTCCTCGGCCGCCTCGATCCGGTACCGCGGCTTGGACGTGCGCGCGGGCGGGCCGCGGCGCAGCCAGGCCAGCTCCTTGCGCGCCATGTTGCGACGACGGGCCTCGGCGGCGTCGGCCTGGCGGCCTCGTTCGGCGCGGGCGTAGACCCAGTCCGCGTAGCCGCCGAGGTAGCTCTCCACCCGGCCGCCGGCCACCTCCCAGGTCCGCGTGCAGACCGTGTCGAGGAACCATCGGTCGTGCGTGACGACCACGGTCGCGCAGCGCCGGTCGGTGAGGTGGCGCGCCAGCCAGCTGATCCCCTCGACGTCGAGGTGGTTGGTCGGCTCGTCCAGGATCACCAGGTCCAGCTCGCCGACCAGCGCCGCGGCGAGTGCGATCCGGCGCTTCTCCCCGCCGGACAGGCCCTCGGTGGGGCGTTCCAGGTCGGCGATGCCCAGGCCGTCGAGGACATCGCGCACCCGCGGGTCGGCGGCCCACTCGTGATCGGCGTCGTAGTCGGCCAGCACGACGTCGCGGATCGTGGACCCGGCCGGGAACGTGTCGCGCTGGCCCAGGTGCGCCATCCGCAGCCCGTTCACCCGGCTGACCCGGCCGGACTCCGGCGCTCGCTCCCCGGTCAGCACGTCGAGCAGGGTGGACTTGCCGCCGCCGTTGAGGCCGACGACGCCGATCCGCTCGCCGCGGTCCACCCCGAGGGAGACGGCGTCGAGCAGCACCCGCGAGGCGTCACCGGGCACCTGCGCGGTGACCGACTCGAGGTTGAGCAGGTTGGTCCGGGCGGCCATCAGGCACGCACCGGGGGCCAGGCGCCGGAACCGTCCGAGCCACCCCGACCGGACGGAGGTGGCCCCGGTGGTGGTTCGGAGTCGTCGACGACGCGGGCGCCGCCGACCGGCCCCTGAGCGACGCGCACGGTGCGGCACACGCCCGCCCCGGCCAGCTCCGCCGCCACCTCGACGCCCGCGTCGGCGTCGGGGCAGAGGAACGCGCACGTCGGGCCGGAGCCGGACACCAGCCCGGCCAGCGCGCCGGCGTTCACCCCGGCGCGCAGCGTGCGGCGCAGGTCCGGGGCCATCGACACGGCGGCGGCCTGCAGGTCGTTGCCCAGGTTCAGCGCGAGCTGGCGCGGGTCGCCGCCGGCCAGCGCCTCCAGCACGGGCTCCACCGGACGCTCGGTGGGCTCGCCGTCGCCGCGCAGCCGATCCAGCTCGCCGAACACGGCCGGAGTGGACAGCCCGCCGCGGGCCAGGGCGATCACCCAGTGCAGGCGGTGCCGGGCCAGGACCGGGATCACCTGCTCGCCGCGCCCGGTGCCCAGCGCGGTACCGCCGTGCAGGGCGAACGTGACGTCGGAACCGAGCTCGGCGGCCATCACGGACAGCTCCTCACGCGAGAGTTCCATCCGCCACAGGCTCGACAGCGCGACCAGCGCACCGGCGGCGTCCGCGGACCCGCCGGCCATCCCGCCGGCGACCGGGATCCCCTTGCGCAGCACGACGCGGACATTCGGGTCACGATCGGCGCGGGCGGCCAGCATCTCGACCGCCCGCCAGGCGAGGTTCGTGGCGTCGATCGGGACCTCGGCCACCCCGTCGCCGTGCACCTCGAGGGTGGGCTCCTCGGCCGGCTCGACCGAGACCTCGTCGAACATGCTCACGGCGTGGAACACGGTGACCAGGTCGTGATAGCCGTCCTCGCGGACCCCGCCGACGGCGAGATGAAGGTTGATCTTCGCGGGGACCCGGACGGTCACCGGACGCGGAACGGCGGACAGCACCGCACAACCCTACGGGCACCTCCGCCGGCGCCGCCGGGACCCGCCGGTCACCGTGGCCCGGCTCACCGCGGCGCGCGCCACCCGCCGCGCCCGCCCCGCACTCTCAGTCGCCGATGTCGGCCGTTGCGCGACGGTCGGGCTCGCGGCGGGCGAGCAGGTGGCGCGGGGTGGCGAAGAAGGCCACGGCCAGGAACCCGATCGCCAGCACCGCGGCCGGCAGCAGCAGGGACTGGGCCATCGCATGCGCGAACGCCTCGCGCGCCGCGGGCGGCAGGGCTCCCCCGGCGCCCGGCTCCAGGGATCCGGCGGAGCTGCCGGCGGGCATCAGCGCCGTGAGCCGGGACTCCATCAGCACGGCGATCCCGGCGCTGCCGAGCACGGCCCCGATCTGGCGGGTGGTGTTGTAGACCCCGGACCCGCCGCCGGCCTGGTCCATCGGCAGGTTGCGGGTGGCGCTGGTGCTGATCGGCGCCCACACGCACGAGTTGGACACCCCGATCAACGCGACCGGCAGCAGCAACTGCCAGACCGGCGCGTCGGCCGTCATCACCCGGGACAGCCAGACGAGGCCGGACACGAACGTGAGCATGCCGAAGCCGGCGATCCAGCGCGGGTGCACCCGGTCGGTGAGCCGCCCGGTGAAGGGGGCCAGCGCGCCGGACAGGATCGCCAGGGGCGCCAGCAGCAGCGCGGCCTGCGTCGGGGTCATCCCGCGCACGCCCTGCGCGTAGAGCATCAGCGGGAAACCCTGCGCGGTCACGGCGAAGCCGACGGTGGTGATCGCGACGTTGGCCAGGCTGAAGTTGCGGTCCCGGAACAGCGCCAGTGACACGAGCGGCTCGCCGGGGTTGCGGGCCTGCCAGTAGACGAACCCGACCATCACCAGTAGCCCGGCGATGATCAACGACCAGACCGAGATCGGGCCGGTGATCGTTCCCCACTCGTAGCGCTGCCCCTGCTGGATGCCGAACACCAGCAGGAACAGCCCGACCGCGGACAGCGCGACACCGAGCAGGTCGAACCGGCGGATCTTCGTCTCCAGCGCCGGCACCAGGCGCCAGACCGCCACGAACGCGATCACGCCGACCGGGACGTTGACGATGAAGATCCACTCCCAGCCGAGCGCGTCGACCAGCACCCCGCCCAGGATCGGCCCGACCAGCGTGGCGACGCCGGCGACCGCACCCCACAGGCTCATCGCACGCCCGCGCTGGGCGGCCGGGAACGTCCGGGTGATCACGGCCATCGTCTGCGGCGTCATCATCGCCGCACCGAGCCCCTGCACGACCCGGGCCACGATCAGCATGCCGACGCTGCCCGTCAGACCGCACCACAGCGAGGCCAGGGTGAACACGGCGAGCCCGACGAGGTAGACCTGCTTGGGCCCGAACCGGTCCCCGAGCCGACCGGTGATCAGCAGTGGCACCGCGAAGGCGAGCAGGTACGCGCTGGTCACCCACAGCACCGAGTTGACGTCGGCGCGCAGCGAGGCCAGCAGCGCCGGCGTCGCGACGGTGACGATCGTGGCGTCCACCAGGATCATGAAGAAGCCGATGACCAGCGCCCACAGCGCCGGCCAGGGGTTCGTCCCGTCCGGGCTGCGCACCCGGGACCTCTCGGCCATCTCACGTCCTCCTCGTCCACCCACCGGCGGTGCCGATCGGCCAGCACCATCGTGCGCGCCGCCCGCCTGTCGCGCTTCTCGGTTCCCGATGCCCGCCCGTCACCGCCCGGGGCCGGCGCCGGCGTTCACCGACGGGTGGCGGCGATCGCCGCGAACCCGCGGATGTCGACGCGCTCGGCGCGGGTCATCGGGTCGATCCCGGCCGTGCGCAGTGCCTGCTCCGCGGCCGCGGCCGACCCGGCCCAGCCGGCCAGTCCCGAGCGTAGGGCCTTGCGGCGCTGCGCGAACGCGGCCTCGACGACGGCGAACACCTCGGCCCTCGGCACGTCGGACGGCGCCTCCCGCCGGGTGAACGCCAGCAGCCCGGAGTCGACGCCGGGGACCGGCCAGAACACCGCTCGTGGCACCGGCCCGGCGCGGCGGGCCCGGGCGTACCAGGCCAGCTTCGCGCTGGGTGCGCCGTACTGGCGCGAGCCGGGCGGCGCGGCCATCCGGTCGGCCACCTCGGCCTGCACCATGACCAGCCCGCTGCGCAGCCCCGGCAGCTCGGCGAGCAGGTGCAGTAACACCGGGACGGCGACGTTGTAGGGCAGGTTCGCGACGATCGCGGTCGGTCCGCCTGTGAGATCGGGACCAGGGAAATCGGGACCTGTGAAATCGGGACCTGTGAAATCGGGACCGGGGGAATCGGAGCGGGTGGGGTCGGAACCGGTGACACCGAGCTGCGCGGCCGTGACCCGTAACGCATCCGCGGTGGTGATCCGCAGCCGGTCGGCCAGTGCGGGCGCGCGCTCGGCGACCGTGCCGGCGAGCGCACCGGCCATCACCGGGTCGATCTCGACGGCGTGCACGCGCGCGGCGACCGGCAGCAGAGCCAGTGTCAGCGACCCGAGCCCGGGGCCGACCTCGAGCACCTCGTCGGTGTCGTCGATCCCGGCGGTGCGCACGATCCGGCGGACGGTGTTCGGGTCGTGCACGAAGTTCTGGCCGAGCTTCTTGGTCGGCCGGAGCCCGAGCCGTCCGGCGATCTCGCGCACCTCGGCGGGGCCGAGCAACCGGGACTCCGGTCCGGCCTGGTCGCCAGATCCTTGCCCGAGCGGCGCAGCGTTCACCGGACCATCCTCGTCCGTGCGCCCGCCGGGATCGCGGGCGACCCCGGTGCGTCGGCGGCTGGCGCTCCTCTCGGTGCAGACGCTCGTTCCGCCGGCGCTCCTCTCGGTGCAGACGCTCGTTCCGCTGGCGCTCCTCTCGGCGAGGATCAGCTCATGCCGAGCTGGCCCGAGCAGGACGGCCATGCGCCGTAGCCGCCACGGTCGTCCTTGATCTTGTTGGCGACCGAGATCTGCTCCTCACGGCTCGCCTGGTCCGGACGCGGGGCGTACTGGTCGCCGTCGTAGGCGTTCCAGGTCTGCTTGTCGAACTGCAGGCCGCCGTAGTAGCCGTTGCCGGAGTTGGTGGACCAGTCGCCGCCGGACTCGCACTCGGCCAGCTTGTCCCACACGGCACCGCCGGAGACGGCCGGAGCGGCCTTCTCGCCGGCGCCGTCGCCCGCATCCGCCGCGGGGGCGTCCTCGTCCTTCGTGCCGACCTTGACGACCTTCGCCTTGGCCGGGGTCGTCGCGCCGGCGCCGATGCGCTCGCGCGAGACCTCCTTGCCGTTCTCGTAGGAGACGCGCCAGATCGTGCTGCGGGCGCCCTCGGAGCCCGGGTCGACGACGGTCTTCGTGCCCTCGGGCATCGAGTCGTCCTCGACGACCTGCTCCGGCGGCGCGATCTTCTCCAGCTCGACGATCTGCTGACCGTCCATCGGCGCGGCCACCGCTGACACCAACGTGCCGGACGCGGACTGCGGGATACCGGACGCCGCGACCGGGACGATGCTCATCGCGGCCTGCGGGGCCTGCGCGTCGAGCGGGCTCGAGTTGGAGGCCAGGTCGGCCTGCAATGCGGCGGTCTGCTCGGCGCCGGGGAGCTCCGGGGAGATCACCGCGGCGGCCAGGCCCCCGGTCGGCAGCGAGAACAGCGCAGCGGCCACGGCGGTCCGGCGGCCGGTGCGCGGACGCTGCAGGCTGCGGTGCCGGCCGGTGTCGAGTCCCGCCGGAGCGCCGCCCTCGGGGAAGGCCCCGTCAACCGGAACGGAGGGGGCGTCACCCTGATGCGCAACGGCATCACGGGACGCACGACCAGTGCGCACGACGTGCTCGACCATGACATCCCGACGACTCGTCTGTCCGGGCAGGGGAGGATTCGCAGGGACGACGACCGGCGCCTGATGGCTGTGATCCAGCGCTGGGGAGCGGACCGGTCGTCGCCGCCGCGAGCGCTGGGGAGCGTTCCCCACCCCGGCGGGTTCGAGGCGGAACGTTAGCCCACCGTGACCCGCGGGACGGAACCCCGACACGCCTTGCTCGGCGAGCGGACGATCTCCGACGACGAGCGTGGGCGCCCCACCGATCGTCGCGACCCGATGCCGTCGAGCAGATCAGGTGAGTCCGAAGACCCGCTCGGCGTTGCGCTCGGTCACCTCGGCGACCCGCTCGGCCGCCTCGCCGCGGACGCTTGCCAGGCCGCGGACGGTCCACGGCAGGCAGTACGGCTCGTTCGCCCGTCCGCGGTGCGGGTGCGGGGTCAGGAACGGCGCGTCGGTCTCGACGAGGTACTGCGCGTCCGGGATCAGGGCGGCCGCCTCGCGCAGGTCAGCGGCGTTCTTGAACGTGACCGGCCCGGCGAACGACAGGATGTAGCCGGCGTCGGCGCACTCGCGGGCCATCGCGGCGTCGCCGGAGAAGCAGTGGAACACCACCGTCCGCGGCGGGCCCTCCTCTCGGAGGATGGCCAGCACGTCGGCGTGCGCGTCCCGGTCGTGGATCATCAGCGGCTTGCCGGTGCGCTTGGCCAGCCCGATGTGCCAGCGGAAGCTGTCCTGTTGCGCGGCAGGCGGGGAATGGTCCCAGTAGTAGTCCAGGCCGGTCTCGCCGATCGCCACCACCCGCGGGTCCGCCGAGAGCGCCTCGATCTCGGCGAGGTCGGCATCGGAGACCGCGGCGGTGCGGGTCGGGTGCAGCGCCACCGCGGCGAACACCCGGTCGTCCCAGTGCGCGGCCCGCACCGCCCACCGCGCCGCCGCGAGGTCGTCGGCGATCGTGACGGCGCGGGTGACGCCCACCGCGGCCGCCCGGTCCATCGCCGCCGCGACGTCGGCCGCGGACTCGCACCCGCACGCGTCGAGGTGCGTGTGGGCGTCCACGGTCGTGGCGCCGAGCGGCTCCGGCGGCTCCGGACGCTCCCGGCGCCCGTGACCCCCCGGCTGTGCGCGGATATCGCTGCCCGAGCAGTGATTTCCGCTCACGAGGAGATCGGGGCCCACTCCGGGCCGGTCTCGCCGAGCTTCGGGTCCAGCTTCGCGAAGATCGGGCTCGGCTTGGCCAGTGGGCGCCCGACCTCGATCGGTGTGGACTCCCAGCGGGCGGTCTCATCGGCGTAGTCGCCGGTCAGCACGGGGTAGGACGGGCCGTCGCCCAGGTCGTCGACCTCGCGCAGCTCCGGCTGCGCGGCCCACGCCCCGGTGTTGCCCAACGCCTCGTGCACCTTCTGCGCCGCATGCGGCATGAACGGCGTGAGCAGCGTGTTCGCGTCCTGCACGACCTGCAGCGCGGTGTGCAGGATCGTGTCCCGGCGCTCCGGGTCGTCCTTGCGCTTCCACGGCTCCTGGTCGGAGATGTACTTGTTCGCCGCGCCGATCACCCGCATCGCCTCGGACATGGCCTGCTTGAACCGGTTGCGCCCGAGCAGCTCGCCGACCGTGTCGAACCCGGCTCGCGAGGTCGCCAGCAGGGCGGCGTCGTCGTCGGTGGGCGCGGTCGGCTTCGGGATCGACCCGACGTTCTTGTGCGCCATCGAGATCGACCGGTTGACCAGGTTGCCCCACTCGTTGGCCAGCTCGAAGTTCGTGCGGCGAACGAACTCGTCCCAGGTGAAGTCCGTGTCCTGGCTCTCCGGGCCGGCCACCGAGATGAAGTAACGCAGCGCGTCCGGGCCGAACTCGCGCAGGAAGTCCCCGACGTAGATCACGGTGCCGCGCGAGGTGGAGAACTTCGACCCACTCATCGTCAGGTACTCCGACGACACGACCTCGCTGGGCAGGTTCAACGTGCCGAACGGACCGGGCTCACCGCCGTGGTCGCCCGCGCCGTTCTGCCCGAGCAGGATGGCCGGCCACATCACGGAGTGGAACGTGATGTTGTCCTTGCCCATGAAGTAGTAGGCCTCGGCCGCCGGGTCGGTCCACCACTCCTTCCAGGCGTCCGGGTCCGGCGTGCGCCGCGCCCACTCGACCGAGGCCGAGAGGTAGCCGATCACCGCGTCGAACCAGACGTAGATCTTCTTCATGGACTGGGAATCCCAGCCCTCCAGCGGCACCGGCACGCCCCAGTCGAGGTCGCGGGTGATCGCGCGCGGCTTGAGGTCCTCGACGAGGTTGGCCGAGAACCGCAGCACGTTCGGGCGCCAGTCGGTGCGGGTGGACAGCCAGCTGCCCAGCGACTCGGAGAACGCCGGCAGGTCCAGGAAGTAGTGCTCGGTCTCGACGAACTTCGGCACCTCGCCGTTGATCTTCGAGCGGGGGTTGCGCAGGTCCGCCGGGTCGAGCTGGTTGCCGCAGTTGTCGCACTGGTCGCCGCGGGCGCCGTCGTAGCCGCAGATCGGGCAGGTGCCCTCGACGTAGCGGTCCGGCAGCGTGCGGCCGGTGGACGGGCTGATCGCGCCCATCTGCGTCTTCGGGAGCACGTACCCGTTCTTGTACAGCGAACGGAAGATCTGCTGCACCACCTCGTAGTGGTTCGTGGTGGTGGTGCGGGTGAACAGGTCGTAGGACAGGCCCAGGCCCTGCAGGTCCTTGGTGATCACGCCGTTGTACTTGTCCGCGAGCTGGCGCGGGGTCAGGCCCTCGGCGTCGGCCTGCACCTGGATCGGCGTGCCGTGCTCGTCGGTGCCGGAGACCATCAGCACCCGGTCCCCCGACATCCGCCGGTAGCGGGAGAAGACGTCCGAGGGCACACCGAAGCCGGACACGTGGCCGATGTGCCGGGGGCCGTTGGCGTAGGGCCACGCCACGGCAGTCAACACGGCAGAACTCATGCTCCGAAGCCTATTGGCCGGGGGAAAGCCGATTGCGGGCGGTGCTCGGGCACCGCCCCCGCGGGCTGCGCAGGCCGTCCACAGCATCGGCTGCCATCATCGGTGGGTGGACACGCGAGCCGGCACCGCGGCCGGGGTCACGGTGGCGGGCTTCTCCGACGAGTTCCGCACCGACGTCGACCTGACCTGCGCGATCTTCGACGAGATCGTCGACGAGCGGGGATCTGCGATGATCACCGCGATCGCCGGCGCCGCGCCGTCGATGGCGCAGCGGCTGCGGGCGTGCCTGCAGGCGATGGTCGACGACGTCGGCACCGACCCCCGGCGGGTCGTGGTGCTCTCCGAGCCGGTCGGCTGCCCGGAACTGCTGGCGCGGCGGCGCAGCGCGAACCGCGGGTTCGCCGGGATGGTCGTCGCCCAGAACGTCGAGACCCGGGCCGAGCCCGAGAACCTGCTCGCGACCGGGCACTTCTGCCTGGGCGGTCTCGGCGAGCTGGTGTTCGCCTGGCTTGATCCGGCCAGCCCGGTCGACCGGGATCTGGTGATCGACCACGGCGTCCGGCTGTTCGAGGCCTGCGTGCGGATCAGGTAACCCCCGCCCCGACGACCACCGGCCCGTGCACCTGCCCCTGAGCCTCACGCCTTGCACGAACGGAGCCCTCGTACAGCCCGGCTGCACGAACGGGGCTCTCGCGCAACAGCTCAGCACCACCCGCGTCGACGCCGGGCGGGTCGACGGGCGTCTGGCCGTTCCCCAGATCACGGTGCCGCTCCGCGACCCGCGTCACGTCGGGGGGTTACCGTTGTGGTGTGAACGTAGATGTCACGCCCCTGCCGGGCATCGGGGTGCGCAAGGAGTTCGTCCTGCGCAACGGCCGTCGGATCGGGGTGATCTCGCAGCGGGACGGGCAGATAGCGCTGATCCTGTCCAAGGCCGACGATCCCGACGCCTGTGTGGCCGAGCTGCCGCTGACCGCCGAGGAAGCGGCTGCACTGGCCAACCTGCTCGGTGCCCCGCAGCTGGTCGCGCAGCTCAACGAGGAGCACCGCGAGCTGCCGGGTATCCATACCAAGCAGCTGCCGGTCAAGACGAACAGCCCGTACGACGGGCGCACGCTGGGCGACACCGCCCTGCGCACCCGGACACAGGTGTCCGTGGTGGCCGTGATGCGAGCCGGACAAGCGCATCCCTCCCCCACCCCGGACTTCACGCTGACCGCAGGAGATCTGCTGGTCACGGTGGGGACCGCGGAAGGACTGGAGTCCGCCTTCAAGATCCTCACCCACGGCTGAAGCGTGGATCACACCGCACTCGAACTGATCGAGCTCGGCGCCGTCTTCTTCGGCCTGGGTCTGCTCGGCCGCCTCGCCAACCGGATCGGTCTCTCCCCGATCCCGCTCTACCTGATCGGCGGGCTCGCGTTCGGGTCCGGCGGGGTCCTGCCGCTGGGCGACATCGGCGATTTCACGACGCTGGCCGGTGAGGTCGGAGTCGTCCTGTTGTTGCTGCTGCTGGGGCTGGAGTACTCGGCCGCCGAGCTGATCACCGGGCTGAAGCGGTCCTGGACGTCCGGGATCCTGGACGCGGTGCTCAACGCCGCGCCCGGTGTGGCGGTCGCGCTGATCCTGGGCTGGGGCGCGGTCGGGGCGATGGTGCTCGGCGGCGTCACCTACATCTCCTCGTCCGGGATCGTCGCAAAGGTGCTCTCCGACCTGGGACGCCTGGGTAACCGGGAGACGCCGGTGGTGCTGTCGATCCTGGTGTTCGAGGACCTGGTGATGGCGCTCTACCTGCCGATCCTGACCGCGCTGCTGGTCGGCGTGACGTTCTTCGGCGGGCTGGAGGCGGTCGGCATCTCGGTCGCGGTGATCGCGGTGGTGCTGCTGGTCGCGCTGCGCTACGGCCGCTACGTCTCGGCGATCGTGGACAGCTCGGACCGCGAGGTGTTCCTGCTCAAGGTGCTCGGCGCGGCACTGCTGGTGGCCGGGATCGCCTCGGCGCTGCAGGTCTCGGCCGCGGTCGGGGCGTTCCTGCTCGGCATCGCGATCTCGGGATCCACAGCGGAGAACGCGACCAAGCTGCTCGAGCCGCTGCGAGACCTGTTCGCGGCGATCTTCTTCGTGGTGTTCGGGCTGAACACCGACCCGCGCGCGATCCCGCCGGTGCTGGGCTGGGCGATCGTGCTGGTCGTGTCCACGACGCTGACCAAGCTGGTGACCGGCTGGTGGGCCGCCCGCCAGGCCGGTATCGGGAATCTGGGCCGGGCCCGCGCCGGGGCCGCGCTCGTCGCCCGCGGCGAGTTCTCGATCGTCATCGCCGGGCTGGGCCTGACCTACGCCGCGGTGCCCGACGAGCTCTCCGCCCTGGCCACCGCCTACGTCCTGCTGATGGCCGTGGTCGGGCCGATCGCCGCCCGCGTCATCGAACCCGTCGCTCGCACCGTCCTGCGCCGACCGGCCGCCGCTCCCGCCCCCACCTGACCCGCCGTCCGCGACACGGCCGGGCCTTGGTCAGCCGGCGGTGAGGGTGGCGTTGTAGAGGTCGCGTTTGGGCACACCTGCGCCCGTCGCTACCGCAGCCACCGCGTCCTTGAGCCGCTCGCCCTCGGCCACCCGCTCCCGCACGACCGGGATCAGCGAGTCGATCGACGGCGCCGCCGCGACGTCCGCGCCGGCCAGCACGACCGTCACCTCCCCGCGCACCTCCTCGGCGCCCGCCCACTCCGCCAGCTCGGCCAGCGTCCCCCGCACGACCTGCTCGTAGCGCTTGGTCAGCTCCCGGCACACCGCACCGCGCCGGTCCTCGCCGAGCACCTCGACGGCCAGCGCGAGCAGCTCCGCGACCCGGCGCGGTGACTCGAAGAACACGACGGCCCGGGGCTCGCGGCGCAGGTCGTCGAGCCAGCGGCGGCGTTCCCCGGGCTTGCGCGGGGCGAAGCCCTCGAAACAGAACCGCTCGCACGGCAGGCCGGAGAGCACGAGCGCCGTGGTGACCGCGGACGGGCCGGGCAGGCACGTCACCGGCAGGTCCTCGGCGACGGCCGCGGCGACGAGCCGGTAGCCGGGATCGGAGATCGCGGGCATGCCGGCGTCGCTCACCAGGAGCACGGTCGAGCCGGTCCGTACCGCCTCCAGCAGGCCGGGCATCCGCTCGCCCTCGACCGCGTCGTAGTGGCTGACGACCTTGCCCGTGATCTCGACGTCCAGGGCGGAGGCGAGGTGGCGGAACCGGCGGGTGTCCTCGGCGGCGACGAGGTCGGCGGTCGCGATCAGCTCACGCAGGCGCGGAGAGGCGTCGCGGGCGTCGCCCAGCGGCGTGGCCGCCAGGACCAGGGATCCGGGACGGGCGGGCGCGGCGGTCATCGGATCAGCCTACGATCGACCCTCGTGGTTGCAGGCACCGCCGACGTGCTCCGTCCCGCGGAGGCGGCATCATGACCCCGACCGGCGTCTCCGGAAGCAGGGTCTCCGGAAGCAGGGTCTCCGGAAGCAGAGTTGCCGGACCCGCCGAGGAACCGGGACTGACCCCGCTCGGCGCACCGCCCCCGATACGCCGCGCCGACCCCGGCCCGATGTCCCGGCTGGGGCGTCCCCCGGCCGCCGACGTCCTGCGCGGATGGCTGGTCACGGCCGGGGTCACGCTGCTCGCGGCCGTGCTGCGGCTGACCAATCTGGGCGAGCCGACCGACCACGGCACGCCCATCTTCGACGAGAAGCACTACGTGCCGCAGGCCTGGCAGATGGTGCGCAACGGCGGGATCGAGGACAACCCGGGCTACGAGAAGGTCGTGCACCCCCCGCTGGGCAAGCAGTTGATCGCGCTCGGCGAGGCGACGTTCGGCTACGACGGCGTCGGCTGGCGGATCGCGGCCGCGCTGGCCGGCATCCTGTGCGTGCTCCTCGTCGTGCGCGTCGCCCGCCGGCTCACCCGCTCCACCGCGTTGGGCGGGCTGGCCGGGCTGCTGCTGGTCTGCGACGGCATGTCCCACGTGCAGTCGCGGATGGGCATGCTCGACGTGTTCAGCGCGTTGTTCGTGCTGGCCGCGTTCGCGACGCTGCTCTGCGACCGCGACGACGTGCGCGCCCGGATGGCGCTGGTCCTGACCCGGGACCGGGTCGACGAGCACCCGTTCGGCCCCCGCTGGGGTGTGCGCTGGTGGCGGCTGGCCACCGGGGTGCTGCTCGGGCTGGGCTGCGGGGTGAAGTGGGGCGGCGTCTACCACATCGTGGCGTTCGGGATCCTGGCCGTGCTCTGGGACGTCTCGCTGCGCCGCCGGGCGGGGGTCGCGCGGCCGTGGGTCGGGACGATCGTCCGGGACCTCGGGCCCGCGCTGTGGGCGCTCGCGCTGGTACCGGTGCTGGCCTACCTGAGCACCTGGTGGGCCTGGTTCGGCAGCGAGACCGGGATCGACCGCCACCAGGTGGGACGCGAGATCGGCCCCGGGGGGTTCTGGTCGTTCCTGCCGGATTCGCTGCGTTCGCTCTGGTACTACCACGGCCAGATGCTGGCCTTCCACGAAGGGCTGACCACGCAGGTCGCCGGGCAGCACCCGTGGGAGTCCAAGCCGTGGACGTGGCCGATGGGACTGCGCCCGATGCTCTACGAGTACGCCGACCAGGGCGTGCGCGGCTGCGGCGGGGGCGACTGCGTCAGCGCCGTGATGCTGATCGGCACGCCCGCCCTGTGGTGGCCGGCGATCCCGGTCCTGGCCTGGGGCCTGTGGCGGGCCGTCACCCGCGCGGACTGGCGCTGGGGCGCGGTGCTGGTGGGCTACGGCGCCGGCTTCCTGCCGTGGTTCCTGAACCTCGACCGCCAGATGTACTTCTTCTACATGATGCCGGTGGCGCCCTTCCTGGTGCTGGCCACGGTGCTGGTGATGGGCGCGATGCTCGGCGAGGCCGGCGCGTCGGAACGGCGGCGGAGGATCGGGCTGCTCGTCGTGTCCGGGTGGGTGACGCTGATCCTCGTCAACTTCGTCTGGCTCTGGCCGATCCTTCAAGGCACGCCGATCACCGAGGCGCACTGGCAGGCCGAGCTCTGGCTACCTTCGTGGCGTTGACGGCGCCCGACGCGGTCGTCGTCGGCGCGGGGCCGAACGGGCTGGCGGCGGCGATCACGCTCGCCCGCGGGGGGCTGTCGGTCCGGGTCTACGAGGCGGCCTCCACACCGGGTGGCGGCTGCCGCACCGCCGAGCTCACCGGCCCCGGCTACCTGCACGACGTCTGCTCGACGGTGCAGGCGCTCGCCGTCGTGTCGCCGTTCTTCCGCACGCTCGACCTCGAGGCCCTCGGGGTGCGGTTGCGCCGTCCGGAGATCGCGTACGCGCACCCGCTCGACGGCGGCCGCGCCGGGGTGCTGCACGCCGACGTCGACGCCACCGCGGCCGCGCTCGACGACGCCCACCCCGGCGACGGCCGAGCGTGGTCCCGGCTGGTCGGGCCGCTGGTCCGCCACCACGAGCAGCTCTGGCCCGAGGTCCTCGGCTCGCTGCGCCGGGTGCCGCGACACCCGCTGACACTGGCCCGGTTCGGCCTGCCCGGGCTCGTCCCGGTACGCGCGCTGGCCTCGCGGTTCGGCTCCGAGGAGGCGCGCGGGCTGCTGGCCGGGGCGGGCGCGCACGCGATGCGCAGGCTGGAGGCGCCGCTCACCTCGGCGTTCGCGCTGGCGCTGATCGTCGCGGCGCACGTGGCCGACTGGCCGGTCGTCGAGGGCGGCAGCGGGGTGCTGGTGGACGCGATGGTCACCGAGTTGACCCGGCTCGGCGGCGAGGTGGTCTGCGACCACCCGGTACGCAGCCTTCGCGACCTGCCCCCGGCCGCGACGACGCTGCTCGACGTCACCCCGCACCAGCTGCTCGATATCGCCGGCGACGAGCTGCCCCCCGGCTACGCCCGCTCGCTGCGCCGCCACGACTACGGGCCCGGTGTCTTCAAGATCGACTATGCGTTGTCCGGGCCGGTGCCGTGGACGAACCCGGACTGCCGCAAGGCGGGCACCCTGCATCTGGGCGGCACCCTGTCCGAGCTGGCCCGCAGCGAGTCCGACGTCGAGGCGGGCCGGCACCCGGACGCGCCCTACGTGCTCCTCGTGCAGGGCTCGGTGGTGGATCCGTCCCGCGCCCCGGCCGGGCACCACACGCTATGGGCCTACTGCCACGTGCCGAACGGATCGGACCGCGACATGACGCGCGAGATCGAGCGACAGATCGAGCGGTTCGCCCCGGGCTTCGGCGACCTGGTGCTGCAGCGGGCCACCCGGACCGCCGCCGGGTATCACCGGTACAACGAGAACTACGTCGGCGGCGCCATCAACGGCGGCCTGGCCTCGGCGTTCGGGGCCGTCCTCGGACCGGTGGCGCGGTGGTCGCGCTACGCCACGCCGCTCGACGGGGTGTATCTGTGCTCGGCGGCGACCCCGCCCGGCGGTGGGGTGCACGGCATGTCCGGGTACCTGGCGGCGTCCGAGGCCCTGCGGGCACGGCACCGGTCCGGGCGGTGACTCCGGGCGGCGCGGCCCACCGAGCCGGGCAATCCGGCGGGAACGGAACGGCCCGTCCCGACGACTACCCTGTCGTGACCATGGCTGACATCCGCTCGACCGCGCCCCGGGCCCGGCTGCACGCCTCCCGGGCGGTGACGCTGACCGTGCTGACCGCCCTGACGCTGCTGCTGGGCAGCGCGCCGGCGTGGGCACACACCGAGCTGGAAAGCAGCACCCCGGCCGCGAACGCCTCCGTGCCGACGGCCCCGTCGACGGTCGCGCTGACGTTCAGCGAGGAGATCGGCCCGGATCTGGCCACGATCACCGTGACCGGTCCGGACGGGCAGCACTACGAGAGCGGCAAACCCACCGCGTCCGGGCCGACGCTGAACCTGGCGCTGCGCCCGCTCGGCCCGGCCGGCGAGTACAAGATCACCTATCGGGTCGTCTCGGACGACGGGCACCCGGTCGAGGGTGCCGTGCCGTTCACGCTGACGACGGCCGGCCCCGGTGCGTCCGCCGCCACCTCCGCGGCTGCGGCACCGCCTGCCTCCGGGGCGCAGGCACCCGGCTCGCAGGCGCCCGGGTCCGCTCCCGCGCCCGCGGACACCGCGACCTCGGAGGACTCCGGGAGTCCGGTGTGGCCGTGGATCGTCGGCGCCGTGATCGTCGTGCTGGCCGGCGCCGGCCTGGCCCTGCGGCGCCGGAAGGCATGAGCTCCGGGGCGGTCGGCCGCACGGCCGACCGCCCGGCCGACCCCGCGGTCACCGCCGGGTGGGTCGCGGTCGCGCTGGGCGCCGGGGTCGTCGCGGCCGGCCTGACCGGTGGGCTGTCCTCCGGCGCGGCAGCCGTGATCGGCGCCGCCGTCACCCGGATCGGGATGGACGTGGCCGGGGTGGTCTGTGTGGGCGCCGCACTGCTCGGCGTCCTGGCGCCCGGCCGCCCCGGGCCCGTCGGGGACCGGGTGCTCCTCGTGGCCTCCGGGGTGTGGCTGGGGCTCGGCGGGCTGGATCTCCTCTCGCGCGCCGCCCTGGTCACCGGACGTCCGGTCGGCGAGATCGGCACCGCCGACCTCCGCCTGTTCCTGTTCGGGCCCGCCGCCGGGACCGGCCTGCTCGTCGCCGCCGTCGCCGCGACCCTGGTCCTGGTCGGGGCATCGGCGCGCGCCGGAGCACCGGACCGTCCGACCCCTCCGTCGGTGGTGCTGCTGGTCGTGGCGCTGGCCGGGCTCGCCGGGCCGGCCGCGACCGGGCACGCCGCCGCCGGCACCGCGGTCGTCCTCGCGGTGACGGCGGTGTCCCTGCACGTCGTCGCGGCCGCACTCTGGGTCGGCGGGCTCGGGGCGATGCTGCTGGTCACGGGCCGCCCGGGCCGGCTCGGCGACGCCCCGCTGGAGGGCATCTTGCCCCGCTGGTCCCGGCTGGCCGGATGGTGTCTGGGGGTCGTCGCCGTGTCCGGTGTGGTGTCCGCGACGACCCGGATCGGGTCCTGGACGGAACTGGTGACGACCGGCTACGGAGGGCTCGTCCTGGCGAAGGTCGTGTGTCTGGTGCTGGCCGGCCTGCTGGGCGGGGTCGCGCGGGCCCGCCTGCACGCGGGCCGGATCCCGGTGCTGCGCTGGGCCGGGGTGGAGATCCTGGTGATGTCGGTCGCGGTCGGTATCGCGGCGACGTTGACCCAGACGGCCTGATCGACCGACACGGTTCTCACGACTGCGTACACGGGGCCGGGACCCTCTTCCCGCAAAGTCGTTCGCGAAACGATTCGGTTGGCGAACGACTTTTCGGAGAGCACCACCCGAGCCGAGACGCCCGCGCGAGAGCCGGGAAGCCGGGCGGCCCCGCAACGACGTCACCCCGGTCCGCGGGAAGCGAACCGGGGTGACGGGAACGAGGCGTGGAGCTGAGGGGAATCGAACCCCTGACCTTCTCGATGCGAACGAGACGCGCTACCAATTGCGCCACAGCCCCAAGAGCCCGCCTCGCAGGCGGACCGTTGAACCATATCAGGGGCTACTCCCCGACCGCGCGCCGGTGCTCGATCACCGGTTCCGGGCTGCCGGAGTCGAGCGCCGGGACGGCGTCGAGCTGCTCCTCGTCGTCCACGTCGACCAGCGAGGTCCCGGCCGGGATCGGCGGCGGCGGAGCGGCGCTCAGGCGCGGAAGGCTGGACTCCGGCTCGTCGCCACCGGCGCCGTCGGTGGTGCGGCGACGGGCGGGCAGCACGCCGAGGGGCTCGCCGGTGCCGCGGATCCGCGACAGTTCGCCGTCATCGGCGGTCCAGTCGTCGTCGTGGTCCTGGTCGTCATCGAGCGCGGCGTTCTCGAGTGCGGCGTTCTCGGATGCGGCGACCTCGACGTCCCCGCCGGTGCCGCGGGCGTCGTCGTCGGTGCCGGAATCGCCGGCGTCGCGGCCGCGCCGGGCCCAGTCGTCGAGCTCGGGGTCGTCGGCGGCGGCGCTGCGCCGCGTGCCGGCCAGACGAGCGGCCCGGCGGTCCCGGATCGACTCTTCGATCCGGACCTGGCGGCGCAGGTAGGTCAGGTAGCCGGCCAGGCCGGCGCCGAGCACTCCGGCCGCCCACCAGAACACGCCCGTGACCAGCAGCGCGGCCGCCGCGGCCGCGAGCAGCAGCACCAGCAGGCCGAGCACGACCCGCTGGCGGAACGCGTACTTGGCGTGCGCGGCGACGGCGGCGGCCTCCGGGTCGTAGCCGCCGCGGCCGGGGCGGTAGCGGGCCGGTGGCCGCTCCCACTGCCGGTCGTCCTCGTCGTCGAGCTCGTCCTCGTCCAGGACCAGTTCGTCGTCGAGCTGCTGGTCGACGTCGTCGCCGAGCCGTTCCATCACGCCCACCTCCGGGAATCGATGCCGCATGGGCCGCTCCAGCACCCGCCCGGAGAGCAGCGCGGGGCTGAGCCGGGCCACTTCCTGCTGGCGCCGTGCGACGGCCGGAACGAGGATCAGCAACCACAGCACGACCAACCCGACGAATATCAACGAGCTGGGCATGGCTGCCTCCTCCCCGACCGGCGCAGTCCACCCGTGACCACGGCCCCGACTCCGCGATCACGCAAGGATCACCGTAACCAGCGAGCAACCCCGCCCCCGGAAGCGACGCGCCGTCATCACCCGGACAGATCGTGATTCACCCGGGGTTGGTGTTGCGTCTGTGACTTCTGTGGGTCAGGCCCAGAACGCGCGGTGCTCGCGGACCAGACGACCGGCCAGGCCACCGGCCGGAAGCTCCTCCGCGGTGATCGCGAAGCTGTAGTGGTCGCGCCAGTCCCCGTCGACGTCGAGGTAGCGGCGCAGAACACCCTCGTGCCGGAAGCCGAGCTTGGCCAGTACCCGCAGGCTGGCCACGTTCTCCGGGCGGACGGTCGCCTCGATCCGGTGCAGCCGCGCCGCGGTGAAGCAGTGGTCGACGACCAGCGCGACGGCCGCCGTTGTCACCCCGCGCCCGGCCAGACGGCTGTCGCACCAGTAGCCGACGTAGGCCGAGAGCAGCGGCTCACGCACGATGTTGCCGACCATCACGTGACCGGCCAGCCGCCCGTCGACGGTGATCGCGAACGGCAGCGTCGTGCCACGGCGGGCCGCCGCGCGCAGCAGATACCAGCGCCCGGGCCACTCGACGCTCGCGTTGCGCCGCGCCCAGCCGCCGTAGGGGGTCGGCTCCCATGGGGTCAGGTAGGCCTCGTCGCGCAGCCGGATCGACGACCAGGCGCCCGCGTCGGAGAGCCGGACCGGGCGCAGGGCCACCTCTCCCGCGGCGACCCGCAGTGGCCCGGGCCTGGCCGGCCAGCCGGGGTGCCCGCCGAGCGGCTCCGGAACGGGTGGGGTCATGCGCGGTCCGCTCGGTCTCGATGTCGGCTACGCGCGCTCAGCCACGACCACGCGGAAGGAGCTCGACCTGCTCGCCCACCGTCAGCTCGGTGACCTCCTCCGGCACCACAGCGAGCGCGTTGACCTCGGCCAGCATCGCCAGCAGGTGGGCGCCGGACGCACCGAGCGGCTGGGCCAGGTACCCGCCGCCGGTCTCCTCCCGCAGCAGCCGGGAGGGCACGTAGGAGCGCCGACCGGCCGGCGAGTTCAGCGGCGACGTCAGCCGCGCCCCGATCGGGCGCCGGAGCGGTTCCAGGCCCAGTGCCAGCCGGATCAGCGGACGGGTGAACACCTCGAACAGGATCAGCGCGGTCGCGGGGTGCGACGGGAACAGGAACACCGGCACCGCCTCCGGGCCGAGCCGCCCGTAGGCCTGTGCGGAGCCCGGGTGCATCGCCACCCGCGTGTCGTCGATCCCGCCGAGGTCAGCCAGACCGGCCTTGGCCTCCGCCCCGGCCGCACCGCCCGCGGCCCCGCAGACGACCACGATCTCGCTGGCCGGCAGCAGGTCCTCCACCGCGCCGCGGATCTCCTCCGCGTTGCCTCCGACGGTTCGCGAGCGGTTGGTCTCCGCACCCGCCTCCCGCGCGGCCGCGGTCAGCGCGTGCGAGCAGACGTCGGCCACCTGGCCCGCCGACGCGGACCGCGACACCTCCACCAGCTCGTCGCCGACCGAGATCACCGACACCCGCGGGCGCGGGTGCACCAGCAGCTTGTCCCGCCCGGCCGCGGCGAGCATCGCCACCTGCACGGCCCCGACGGTCGCGCCGTCGTGCACGGCGACGTCACCGGGCTGCACGTCCTCGCCGACCCGCCGGACGAACCCGGCCGAGGGCACCCCACGATGCACCTGCAGCCGGGCCGACCCGCCGTCGGTCCAGCCGATCGGCGCGACGGCATCGGCCAGCGTCGGCAGCGGCGCCCCGGCCGCGACCCGGACGGCCTGCCCGGGCTGCAGCCGCAGCGGCTGCCGGGACCCGGCGGCGATCTCGCCGACCACCGGCACCGTCGCCGGCTCGGCCTCGCCGGCCCCCGCGACGTCGACGCTGCGCACGGCGTAGCCGTCGATCGCCGCCTGGTCGAACACCGGTAGCGGGCGCGCGGCAATGACCTCCTCGGCGCTGCGCAGACCCTGGGCATCGGAGATCGCGACCCGGACCGGGGCCGGGCGCACCGCCACGTCCAGCATGCGCGAGAGCTGCTCGTCGACCGTGCGCACGCCTAGCCCTTCAGCCGGTCTTCGAGCCAGGTCCGCAGGTCGTCGCCGTACTCCGGGTCCTGCAACGCGAAGTCGACGAACGCACGCGCGAACCCACCCGGGTTGCCCAGGTCGTGACGCCCGCCGCGGTGCACGACCACGTGCACCGGGTGCCCCTCGGAGATCAGCAGCGCCACCGCGTCGGTGAGCTGCAGCTCGCCGCCCGCGCCGGGCGTGATCCGGTCCAGCGCGTCGAAGATCGCCCGGTCCAGCACGTAGCGGCCGGCCGCGGCGAACGTGGACGGCGCGTCGGCGGCGGGTGGCTTCTCCACCATCCCGTGCACCTGTTTGACGTCGTCGTCGTCGGTGTCGCTGACGTCGAACACGCCGTAGGCCGAGATCTGTTCGCGCGGGATGTCGAACGCGCACAGCACGCTGCCGCCGTACCGGGACCGGACCTCCGACATCCGTTCCAGGACCCCGGTCGGGAGCACCAGATCGTCCGGCAGCAGGACGGCGATCGCCTGCTCGTCGTCGTCCAGCGCGGGACCGGCCTGGGCGACGGCGTGCCCGAGCCCCTTGGGCTCGTGCTGGTAGACGGACTCGACCGAGAGCAGGCCGGGGGCGCGGCGGACCTTCTCCAGCAGCGCGTCCCTGCCCCGGGCCTCCAGGGTCTTCTCCAGCTCGGGGTCGGAGCTGAAGTACTCCGCCACCGACTCCTTGCCCGGCGCGGTGACGATCAGGAGACGCTGCGCACCGGCCTGGGCGGCCTCGGCGGCGACGATCTCGATCCCCGGTGTGTCGACGACCGGGAGCAGTTCCTTGGGCACCGCCTTGGTGGTCGGAAGGAACCGGGTGCCCAGGCCGGCGGCGGGCACGACGGCGGTGCGGAACGCGGCCGGGGAGAAGGACTGCGCGGTCATGGTCGGCGAGCCTATCTGCGCGGCTAGCGTGGAGGTGTGACGGCTCGCGAGGACTCACCCGCACGATCTGGCAGGGACCGGCTCCGGGAGGACAAGCGTGCGCTGCGGCGACGCCTGCTCGACGCCCGCAAGGCCCGCCTCGACGACGACCGCGCGGCGGCAACGGCCGCCCTGACCCGGCATGCGCTGGCGCTCGCCGAGGGGGTCGAGGGCCCGGTGTGTTGCTATCTGCCGGTCGGCCCGGAGCCCGGCGCGGCCGGGTCCGGGAGCTCGACCGTGCCCGACGCGCTGCTCGCGGCCGGGCACGAGGTGCTCGCCCCGATCGTCCCGGTCGAGCCCGGTCCGCTGGACTGGACCCGCTACGAGGGACCGGACGCGCTGGTCGCGGGCCCGCTGGGGGTCCGCGAACCGGGCGGGCCGCGGCTGGGCACCGGTGCGATCGCCGGCGCCGGGCTGGTGCTGGTCCCGGCGCTGGCGGTGGACCTCCGCGGGCACCGGATCGGGCGCGGTGGCGGCTACTACGACCGGACCCTGCCTGCGGTGCCGTCCTCGACTCCGCTGGCCGTGTTGCTGCACGACGACGAGCTGATCGACCTGGTCCCGGCCGGGGAGCACGACGTCACGGTGGCGCAGGTCATAGTCCCGACGCGCGGTTCGGTTGTGCTGCGGAACAACGACTGACCCGACGGGGTTATGCTGGCACTCGCATCAGTCGAGTGCCAGGTTTGACGTCCCGGAGGAAGTTGTGCCGACCTACCAGTACGCATGCACGGCGTGTGACCACCGATTCGAGGCGGTCCAGGCGTTCTCCGACGATGCGCTCACCGCGTGCCCGAACTGTGCGGGCAAGCTCCGCAAGGTCTTCTCCTCGGTCGGCATCGTGTTCAAGGGCAGTGGTTTCTACCGCACCGACAGCCGCGCGGGCGCGGTGAACGGAAACGGGAACGGCTCGTCGGACTCCACGACCTCCGAGTCGAAGTCCGACTCGTCGAGTGGCTCCTCGGGCTCGGACTCCGGGTCCTCGTCCGGCTCGTCCTCGGACTCGAAGACCCCCGCCGGGGCAACGTCCGGATCCGGATCCTCCGGGTCGTCGTCCGGCTCCGGGTCGTCGTCCGGGTCGTCGGGATCAGGGTCGTCGAGTTCGCCGGCGGCCGCGTCGTCCTGACCTCCGGACACCCGGCTCCGCCCCCGGTTGTCCACAACCTGACGCCGCTGTCCACAGGTCCGTGATCGGACCGTGCGGAGGCGTCCTCCCGCCCTATCGTCGGAGCACATCGACGGTGGAGGCGACGGATGGGCGACGACGATCGGCGCGGCACCGGGCGCCGGGAGCGCGCGGCACTGGCCGCCCGGCCATGGAACCGGTTCCTCGCCGTCCTGCGCGGGCCGGGCTGGGCCCGCGTCGCCCTCCTGCGACGGGTCGGTGCCGGCCTGCTCGCCGCGCTCGCCCTCGTGCTGACGGTGGCCCCGGACGGGTCGGCGGACGAGGCGCCGGTGCTGGTCACCGTGCGCGACCTGGCGCCGGGTTCGCCGATCCGGGCCGAGGATCTGGCCGTGCGGACCTGGCCGTCCACGCTGGTCCCGGCCGGGGCGCTGCGGGCACCCCCGGACGCCGTGGGCCGGGTCGCGGCCGGCGCGGTGCGGGCCGGTGAGCCCCTGACCGACCTGCGGCTCATCGGCGCCGAGCTGACCGCACGCGCGGGTGGCCCGGACGCGGCGGCGGTCCCGCTGCGTCCCGCGGACCCGGCCGTGGCCGCCCTTCTCGCCCCGGGCATCGTCGTCGATGTGGTGACGCTCGCCCCGGGAGATACCTCACGCGATGCGGGCGACGCCGCAGACGGTGCCGGACCCGGTGCTCAGGTGATCGCCGGCCGGGCGACGGTGCTCACCGTGCTGCCCGCCCAGGCCCAGGGGGTCGGCCGGGCCGGCGCCGGACCGCTGGTCCTGGTCGCCCTTCCCCGCGACGCCGCGACCGCCGTCGCCGCCGCCTCGCTGGCCGGTGAGATCGCCGTGACGCTGCGCTGAGCCCACCTCGCACACCATCGGTGTGCCGTCAGCCGCCGTGGTGCGGGGGGCGGTTCTCGCGGAGCCAGCGGTCGGCGTCGGGGCCCTCGCGCTCGGCCGAGGAGCCGGCGTCGCCGCGCTCGTCGCGCGTGGTCTGCACCTCGTCACCGAAGACCTCGGCGATCCGCCGTCGCACCTCGTCCGGTAGTTCGCTCATGTCGCCATGGTGCCGTTTCCGCACAACATGTGCCTGCAGTGGAACGATGGGGTCGCACACCGCACGACACGCTGCGGACGAGTACCGAGGGAGGGATCCGCGATGGGATTCTTGAACAAGGCCCGCGAGGTCGCCGAGAACGCGATCGAGAAGGCCGGCCCCGCAGTGGAGAAGGCGAAGGAGAAGGCCGGGCCCGCCCTGGAGCAGGCGAAGGAGAAGGCGGCGCCCTACGTGGGCAAGGCCGCCGAGCAGGTCGACAAGGCGACCGGTGGCAAGTACTCCGACCAGATCGGCACCGCCAAGAGCAAGGTCGAGGACGCGCTCGGCAACAGCTCGTCGACCCCGCCGCCGGCCGGCGGAGCCGGGGCTCCGGGCACCCCGGCTCCGGGCACCTCGGCTCCGGACACCCCGGCGAACAAGGGGCCGGTCTCCGCCGTGCCCCCGCCCCCGCCGGGTGGCGACAAGCCCTCCGCGCAGGACCCGAAGCCGGACGGACCGGCCAGCCGGCCGGGCCAGACCCCGGCCGTCCCGCCGCCCCCGGCGGACGGAGACAAGTAGTCACGAGATGCGAGCGGGCCCGGCAGTGGGGTTCCACCGCCGGGCCCGTCGTCGTTCGGGGTGTTCCCTCAGGCGTCGAGCCCGGACAGCTCCGCGATCACGTGCGGGACCAGCGGGGTCAGCGTGGCCATGCCGTCGCGTACGGCGGCCCGCGACGGAGCCAGGTTCACCACCAGCGTGCTTCCGGAGACGCCGACCAGACCGCGGGACAGGCCCGCGTCCACCGCGCCCGCGGCCAGACCGGACGCGCGCAGCGCCTCGGAGATGCCGGGGATCGGACGGTCCAGGACGCCGGACGTCGCGTCCGGGGTGACGTCGCGCGGCGACACCCCGGTGCCACCGACCGTCACCACGAGGTCGACGCCGCCGATCACGGCGGTGTTCAGCGCACTGCGGATCGCGACCACCTCGCCCGGGGCCGACACGACACCGTCGACGAGGAAGTTCGCCTCCTCCAGCAGCTCGGTGACCAGCGGCCCGATCGAGTCGGAGCGCTCTCCCCCGCTGACCCGGTCGTCGACGATGACCACGAGGGCCCGGCCGATCTGTGGTCCCGCCATCTCCATGGTCACCAGCCTAACGCCGGGAGTGATCGGGGCTGACGTCACCCGCTCCCACGGGGCGGGCCGTCGACAACCCGACCGGCGGGGCACCACCGATCCGGGCCCCCTACACCATCACGCCGGTTTTTCATGCGTCAACGAAACGCGACCGCCACCACCCGGGCTCTCCGGGTGCGGCGACCCCGTCGACCCCGCGATACCTCCCGGCCCGCCCCGACGAGCCGGCCGCCGGACTCAGTCCTCGCCGAGGGTCACACCTGCACCGTGCGGTCGGCGAGCTGCAACTCGATCGTGGAGCCGGGCGCCTGCGAGCGCACCGCGGCCTGGAGATCGGTCCCGCTGGTGATCCGCTGATCGCCCAGCCGGACGACGAGATCGTTTGGCTGCAGTCCGGCCGCGGCGGCCGCCCCTCCGGGCGCGACGGTGCGCAGGCGGGCGCCGGCCTGCTGCGGGTCGTCGCTGGCCGTGACCTCGACGCCGAGGACGGCGTGGGTCGCCTTCCCGGTCGTGCGGAGCTGGTCCGCGATGCGCTTGGCCTGGTTGATCGGAATGGAGAAGCCGACCCCGATCGATCCCCCGCCGGCGCCGCCGGTGGTGGCGATCGCCGAGTTGATCCCGATGACCCGGCCCTGCACGTCCACCAGCGGGCCACCGGAGTTGCCGGGGTTGATCGCCGCGTCGGTCTGCAACGCGCTGAGCACGGTGGCCGAGCTGGCCCCACCCTCGCCGCCGACGCTCACCGCGCGGTCCAGCGCCGACACGATGCCGGTGGTGACCGACCCACCGAGACCGAGCGGCGAGCCGAACGCGGTGACCTGCTGCCCGACCCGGACCGCCTCGGAGTTGCCCAGCTCGACCGCCGTCAGCCCGGGCAGGTTGTCCGCCTTGACCACGGCCAGGTCGGACTGCGGGTCCCGGCCGATGATCCGCATCGGCGCCGTGCGGCCGTCCTGGAACGTCGCGCGCAGCGTGCCGCCGGTGGCCGCGGGCTCGACGACGTGGTTGTTGGTCAGCACCAGGCCGTCCGCGCTCACGACCATCCCGGACCCCTCACCCTGCTCGCCGCGGGACAGCCCGCCGCCCTCGACGCGCAGCTGCACGACGCTCGGCAGGACCTTCTGCGCGACCTGCTCGATGGGTGTCATCGGCAGGTCCGAGTCCGCCTCGGGCAGCGGTCCGCTGAGCACCCCGCCGTCGCTGGACCCGCTCGAGAGCGCGACGTCCGCCCCGATCGCCCCGCCGACGCCGCCGGCAACCAGCGCGAGCGCGATCCCGGCCGCGACCAGCCGTCCTCCGCGCCCACGACGCGACGGCGGGGGCGGGCCGCCTGTCCAGCCGGGCTGGGCCTGGCCGGGCGGGTACGCGCCGTACGGCGGCGGACCGCCGGCCGCGTACGGGGCCTGGCCGTACGGATCCGCGGCGTGCTGCGCCGTGCCGTATTGGGCCGTGCCGTATTGGGCCGTGCCGTACTGCGCCGTGCCGAACTGGGTCGTCCCCTGCTGGGCCGGCCCCTGCTCGGCCGGCCCATACTGCGCCGCGCCGTACTGCCCTTGGGCGGCGGGACCGTAGGGGTTCTGCGGGTACTGCGCGTACTGGCCCTGCCCGTACGGCCCCTGTGTCGTCGCCTGGCCCGGTGCGAACAACCCCGGTGAGTACTGGCCCGCCGACGACGAGGCCACCGGAGTGCTCGCGTCCGCCGGGTCGTCGGCCTGTCCTGGCCGGGCCCAGGGGCTGCCCTCCGGGCCCGACGTCGCGCCGCCCGGCGCCTCGGCGCCCTCGCGCTCCCCGCCGGTCGGCGTCGCGTCCGGCGTGGGCGTCGCGTCCTCGGCGCTCGGCGCCGGGCCGGTCTCGCCGTCGCCGTCGCCGGCGCCGTCGCCGTGCGGGGTGTCCTGGGGCATGCATCCACCGTCCGTCGTCGCCTGCGCGGGCCACGTGCACGTCCCGCGGGGTCCAGGTTATGGGCTCGATTCCGCTTCCGGTGGCCGACCCGGGAGACGCAACGCGATCAGGGCCCCGCCCTCCGGCGCCTGCCCGGCCCGGACCGCTCCCCCGTGCCGGGCGGCGGCCTGCGCGACGATCGACAGGCCCAGACCCGATCCGGGCATCGTCCGCGAGGCGTCGGCCCGGAAGAAGCGATCGAACACGTGCGGCAGATCCTCGGCGGCGATGCCGGCCCCGGAGTCCGCGACCTCGATCACCATCGACGTGTCCGGCATCGGGATCATCGACACGCGTACCCGGCCGCCGGGTGGGCTCCACTTCACGGCGTTGTCGAGCAGGTTCAGCACCGCGCGCTCGAGAGCGGTCGAGTCGCCGTCGATCGTCCAGCGGTGCAGCGTGACGTCGAACGTGGTCTCGCCGGCCCGGCGCCGGACCCGGGCCAGGGCCCGCTCCACGATCTCGCCCAGCTCCAGCGCCTCGGTGGTGATCATCGGCGCGTCGTCGCGGGCCAGCTCGACCAGGTCGCCGACCAGGTGCGAGAGCTCCTCGACCTGGGCCCGGACGTCGATCAACAGCTCCTCGCGGTCCTCGACCGGCAACGACGGCGCGTCCGGTTTGTCGGCCGCGGCGAGCAGCTCCAGGTTCGTGCGCAACGACGTCAGCGGGGTCCGCAGCTCGTGCCCGGCGTCGGCGACGAGCCGTCGTTGCTGTTCCCGGGACGCGGCCAGCGCGCCGAGCATCGCGTTGAAACTCTGGGTCAGCCGGGCCAGCTCGTCCGAGCCGCTGATCGGGATCGGGCGCAGGTCGCCGGTGGTGGCGACCCGCTCGGTCGCGGCGGTCAGCCGCTGCACCGGCCGCAGGCCGGTCCGGGCCACGGCGACCCCGGCCAGCGCGGCCAGGATCACGCCGCCGAGCCCGACCAGCGGCAACGCCGTTCCGAGCCGGGACACGACCTTGGTCACGCTGTCGAGCTGCTGGGCGATCACCAGCGCCCGGCCCGGCCCTGCCTGCACCGCCACGACCCGGTAGGGCACCCGCCCCAGTGAGCCCGTGCGGATCGACTCGGTCGCCCGGCCCTGTGCAACCGCGAGCTCGTCCTCACCGATCGGCGGGATCGAGCTCTCGTCCGCGGAGGTGGCCAGCCCGGAGGAGTACAGCAGCGCGATGTGCAGGTCGGCGGCGCCGAGCACGGCCGGCGAGATCGTGACCAGCAGCTGGGGGTTGGCCAGGTCGCTCTGCGCGGCAGCGGTGGCCCGCTCGTAGAGCGTCTCGTCCAGCGTGCTGGACAGGTTCTGCCGGACGACCAGGAATGCCGCCGCGGAGACCAGCAGCACCATGGCGGCGGCGACCAACGCGGCCAACACCCCGATCCGGGCGCGCAACGTGAACCGCTCGCGGTCCGGGGCGTCCTGTCCTGTCGGCGCGCCCGGCCTCGGCCCGGTCCGGATCACGGCGGCGACTCGCGCAGCACGTACCCGACACCGCGCACGGTGTGGATCAGTCGCGGCTCCCCCTCCGCCTCGGTCTTGCGCCGGAGGTACCCGACATAGACCTCGAGCGCGTTTCCGCTGGTCGGGAAGTCGTAACCCCAGACCTGCTCCAGGATCTGGCCGCGGGTCAGCACCCGTCGCGGATGGGCCAGCAACAGCTCGAGCAACGAGAACTCGGTGCGGGTCAGGCTGATCGCGCGCTCCCCGCGGCGGACGTCGCGGGTGTCCGGGTCCAGCGAGAGGTCCGCGAACTCGAGCGCCTTCGTCCGCCCGGCCGCCGCGTCGGCGATCTCCTCCGGGGTGCGGCGGCGCAGCAGCGCACGCAGCCGGGCGAGCAGCTCCTCGAGCGCGAACGGCTTGGGCAGGTAGTCGTCGGCACCGGCGTCGAGACCGGCGACCCGGTCGGAGACGGCGTCGCGTGCGGTCAGCACCAGGATCGGCAGCGCGTCACCGGCGCTGCGCAACCGCCGGCACACCTCCAGCCCGTCCAGGCGCGGCATCATGACGTCCAGGACGAGCGCGTCCGGGCGGCTGTCGACCATCTGGTCCAGGGCCGCCTGCCCGTCCTCGGCGAGCTCGACCTGGTAGCCGTTGAAGGCGAGTGACCGGCGCAGCGAATCCCGCACGGCCTTGTCGTCGTCGACGACCAGAATGCGCATGTCCGCCAGTCTCTACCCCGACCCTGAGAGGTGCCTGTGAGGCCCTCAGACCCCTCGTGCGCGGTTATTTAGGCGCCCCCCCCCCCAAAACCCCCCCCGGGGGGGGGGGGGGGGGGGCGGCCCCGCCCCCCCCCCCCCG
>JAKDNL010000311.1 GCA_030451825.1 Pseudonocardia sp.
AACACCGGGACTGGAACGTCCTCGCGCACCCGGATGGGCGCCTGACCTGGGTGACACCCACCGGTCGCCAGTACACCAGCGGCCCCTACGACTACCGCCCCTACACCGACCAACCCAACGGCACCGGCCCACCGGACGGCACCGCCACACCGGACGGCATTGCCCGACCGGGGGACGCCGTCACCTCGGACGACGCCAGCTCACCGCGGGACGACGCGGCGATCGCTCCGGCGGACGACCCCGACCCGCCGCCCTTCTGACCGCCCGGCGGCCGAACAGCCTCCACAGACACGTCCCGGTCCCCGGACGCCGATCATGGGCCGGCCGGGCTCCGCAGCGGCGTCGCGGATCCGCCGCCGTCGGTCGATCAGCCCAGCGCGGCCAGGCCGCCCGAGACCAGCGCCGGAACGGCCTCGCCGACCGTCTCGAACCCGGAGCCGACGGTGTGCCCGGCGACGTAGCGGGCGTGGATCCCCTCGGCGATCACGGCGATCTTGAAGTACCCCAGCCCCAGCGCGAACGACAGGTTCCCGACGTCACGGCCCGAGCCCCGCGCGTAGCGCTCGATCAGGTGCTCCCGCGAGGGCATCCGCGGGCTGGTGGACGCCGCGTCCCCGCCGAGCACCGGGTCGAACGCCGGGTCGGAGTAGACGACGTGCAGGGCGATGTCGGCCAGCGGATCGCCGAGCGTGGCCATCTCCCAGTCGACGACGGCGCGGACCACCCCGACGTCGTCCTGATCGAGGATGGCGTTGTCGACCCGGAAGTCGCCGTGCACGATCGCCGAGCCGCTGTCGGCCGGGCACGTCGCGGCGAGTCTCCCGTGCAGCCGGTCGATGTCGGGCAGCTCGCGCGTCGCGACCCGTGACCACTGGTCGTGCCAGCGCCGCACCTGCCGTTCCAGGTACCCGGCCGGCCGGCCGAACGTCGCCAGCCCGACCGCGGCCGGGTCGACGGCGTGCAGATCGACGAGCGTGTCGACCAGCGCGTCCGCGCAGCGGTGCACGTCGTCGTCGGAGAGCGGTTCCAGGTCGGCGCGGCTGCGCAGAACCTGCCCGGACACGTGCCCGACCACCGCGAACGGCGCGCCGATGACCGAGGTGTCCTCGGTGTGCACGACGGTGGACGCCACCGGAACCATCGTCGGCTGCAGCGCGTCGACGACGCGGTACTCGCGCTCCATGTCGTGCGCCGACGGGGTGAGCCCGCCCAGCGGCGGGCGCCGCAGCACCCAGTCCGACCGGCCGTCGGTGATCCGGTAGGTGAGGTTCGAACGGCCGCCCACGATCAGCTCGGCACGCAGCTGCCCGGTGCCGGGGACCTGGGTCTCCAGGTAGTCCTGCAGTCGCGGCAGGTCGAGCCCCTCGGTTGCGCTCACGGGTGGGCTCACCGGCCGCGGAGCTCGCGGCGCAGCAGCTTGCCGGTGACCGTCTTCGGGATCTCGTCGAGCAGCTCCACCTGGCGGGGGTACTTGTAGGCCGACATCCGCTCCTTGCAGAACGCGATCAGCTCGCCCGGCGTGACGTCCTGGCCGGGACGCAACGAGACGAACGCCTTGACGGTCTCGCCCCGGTACTCGTCCGGCACCCCGACCACGGCGGCCTCGCGGACGCCCGCGTGCTCGTAGAGCACGTCCTCCACCTCGCGCGGCCACACCTTGTAGCCGCCGGCGTTGATCTGGTCCTTTTTGCGGTCGACGACGTAGAACCAGCCGGAGTCGTCCATGTAGCCGACGTCGCCGGTGTAGAGGGCGACCGATCCGTCCGGCGCGCGCAGCGCGTTCTCGGTCTCGTCGGGCTTGTTCCAGTAGCCGGGCACCACCTGCGGGCCGCGGGTGACGATCTCGCCCACCTCACCGACGTCGGCGGGGGTGCCGTCGTCGCGGACGATCGCGACCGTCGTGGAGAAGATCGGCACGCCGACCGAGAGCGCCCCGGACGTCTCGTCCACCGGTGCGTCGCCGCCGAGCGGGACGCCGTGCGACGGCGAGTTCGTCTCGGTCAGCCCGTAGAAGTTGTGGATGTAGTGCCCGAACTGGTCGGAGAACGCCGTGACCGTGCTCGGCGGGATCGGCGCGCCGCCGGAGTAGACCTTGACCAGCGAGCTCAGGTCCTCGCGCTGCACACCGTCGGCGTTCATCAGGGCGATGAACACCGTGATCGAGCCGATCGAGAACGTCGGCCGGTGCTCGCGGATCGCGTCCAGCATGACGGCGGGGTCGAACCGGTAGGCCAGCACCAGCGGCGCCGGGAGCAGCAGCGCGATTGCCATGTGCCCGACGACGCCGGTGATGTGGAACAGCGGCGCGACGCCCAGGATCGAGTCGTTCGGTCCGAGCTGGATCCAGTCCCGGTAGGTCTGGGCGTTGAACACCACGTTGCGGTGGGTGTTCATCGCGCCCTTCGGCGGCCCGGTGGTGCCGGAGGTGTAGCCGAGGAACGCGACGTCGTCCGGACCGAGCTCGACCGGCTCGGGCGTGCGGCCCTTCGCCGCTTCCAGGACCTCGCTCAGGTCCTCGGTGCCGTCGTGCCGGACGCGCTCGATGCCGTCGAACAGCCGCGGGTCGTGCCGGGTCTGGAACTCCAGCGGCGAGGTCGTCAGCGAGATCCGCACGGCGGTGTTCGGCACAACCGAGGACGCGATCTCCCAGAGATCCTCCTGCGCCAGGATCGCGATGGCGCCGCAGTCGGTGAGCAGCGTGGTCAGCTCCCGCTCGCGGCTCATCGGGTTGATCGAGACGACGATGCCGCCGGCCTTCCACGTCCCGATCACCGCGATCAGGGCCTGCGGGATGTTCTGCAGGTAGGTCGCGAGCCGGTCACCCTTCGCGAATCCGCGGTCGGTGAGTGCGACGGCGAAGGCGTCCGAGAGCTCGTCGAGCCGGGCGAGCGTCAGCGTGCCGTCGAAGTACTGGACGATCTCGGTCTGCGGGGCGCGCTCGAGGGAGGCCTCGAACAGCGCGAGCATCGATCCGAACTCGGGGGTGATGTCGGTGGGGTAGTCCTCGCGGTAGCGCGCCAGCCACGGGCGCTCGCCGTAGACCCCGGTGCCGGCGGTGCTCATGTCTCCTCCGCGGGAAGAAGTGCGTCGTCGGTGGTCACCGGATCACGACCGGGTTGACGGGCGACCCCGAGCCCTCGACGACGTTGAGCGGCGCGGCGGTGTAGAGGAAGTCCCAGCGGTTGTCCGCGGCGCACGCGTCGGCGAGCTTGTCCAGGATGCAGATCTCGGTGAGCACGACGCCGAGGTTGCGCATCAGGGCGCAGTGCAGCGGCAGCATCACGCCGGTCTCCGGGTTCGCGGTGACCTCGTTCGCGATCGTGTCCGTGATCAGGTTCGGGATCTCCTTGTCCTGGAACCACTGGACCAGCTCGCGCGAGTAGGTCAGGCCCGGCTCCATGAAGTTCGCGTAGAACTCCTCGGCCGACGTCTCGTAGAAGTAGGTCAGGAACCCGGTGCGGACGAGCAGGATGTCGCGCTGCCCGAGCTCGACGCCCTGGGCCTTGGCGGCGGCCTCGAGGTCGGTGTGGTCGAACGTCTCGCCCTTGTCAAGCCACTGCTTCCCGCGGTGGCGCGCCATGTCGATCAGCACGCCCCGACCGACCACGCCGCGCTCGGCGATCGGCTGCACCGAGGCCTTGGACAGGCCGTCCACGGTGGTGCGGGCGTCGTAGCCGTTCCAGATCTGACCGTCGTACCAGACATGGCCCAGCGCGTCGTACTGCGTGGAGCCCTGCAGGAAGATCTCGGCCTTGTCGTCGGCGTAGTGCAGGCCGCCGGGGAACGCGGGCGCGCCCTCCTTGCCCTCGTCCCAGGACGACTCGTCCCATACGGCGGTGCGGTTGATGCTCTCGCGGCCGGGGAAGACCGGGTCGCCGTGCGGGTGGCCCATCGCGGCCTGCAGCGGGAACACCTCGCCGGAGCGGATGTGCGCCGCGCCGCGCAGCACCTGGGCCGCGTCGAGGTAGTTCAGCGAACCGACCTCGTCGTCCGGACCCCACTTGCCCCAGTTCGAGGGGGTATCGGCACCCAGCAGCTCGGCCATCGTGGGGGCGTCAGACATCATCGTCTCCTCTTCTGAACACGCGCGCGAGCGTGCGATCGCTCGCTCGGTAGGGCGTTTAGAAGATGATGCAGGACACATAATTGGCCGTCAATGGGTTGTGCGGCACGCCTTCGGTGCGAGATGTTTAGTCAGACTGAACAGTTCGGCCAGGCGGGGAGAGGCGGCACGATGACCGGCGGCCACCCGGCGGACGGGGACCTGGGGTCCCGGATCCGGGCGGTCCGGCAGGCCAGGGGGATGAGCCTGCGCGGGCTCGCGGGGACGCTGCACGTGAGCCCGGCGACGCTGAGCCAGATCGAGAACGGCAACACCGGCCTGAGCGTGCGGCGGCTGCGCCAGATCGGTGACGCGCTCGACCTCACGGTCCCGCAGATCCTCGCGTTCGCCGCAGAACCCGAGCCGCCGGTGCCGTCCCGGGAGACGTCCGAGGGGTCGTGCCCCGCGTCGCTGCCCGCACCCGCGGCGCCCGTACCGTCGACGGCCGCTCCGGCGACGCGCTGGCGTGAGTACGGACCGCTGGACTTCGATCCGGTGTTGCACGCCGCGCTCGAGGAGTTCCTCGCCATCGGCTACCACGGCGCGACGGTACGCGGCATCGCCTCGCGCTGCGGCATGTCCGTCTCCGGGATCTACCACTACTACCCGAGCAAGCAGCAGATGCTGGTGCGGATCCTGGACCTCACGATGACCGACCTGCTGGCCCGCTCGGTGGCCGCCGTCGCCGAGGGGCGGGACCCGGTGCGGCGGTTCAGCCTGCTCATCGAGAACCTCGTGCTGTTCCACACCCATCGCAAGGAACTGGGCTCGGTGGGCGCCAGCGAGATGCGCAGCTTCGAGCTGAAGAACCGGAAGCAGATCGCCGAGATGCGCACCGTGCAGCAGCGCATGGTCGATCGGGAGGTCGCCGAGGCGGTGCGCCAGGGCCGGTTCCGGTCCGACCATCCGCACGAGGCGGCACGTGCCGTCGTCACCATGTGCACGGCCCTTCCCACCTGGTGGCAACACGGTGGGCCGCTCACCCCGGAGCAGGTCGCCGAGCAGTACGTCGGCTTCGCCCTGGAGCTGATGGGCAGATCGTGACACCCCACATGACCTGGGTCACCCTTTCGAGGTATGTCGTCCGGACCTCAGGCCCCCGCCACGCCGGGCGGCGCGCTCAGGACACCTCGGCCAGGTACGCCACGGTCTTGTCCGGGTCCATGAGCCAGTGCTGGAAGTCCGACGGGTCGCTGAAACCGTTCGCGAAGCGGCGGGCCACGGTGTCGTTCTGCTGGGCCGCCCCGAGGATGTTCATCACGTGCTCCGGGGGTGGCGAGAGCATGGCGTTGGTCCAGTTCGTGACGTGCTGGGAGTAGTCCCAGTACCGCTCGAACGTCGCGTTCATCCACTCCCGGTCGTAGGGCTGGTCGCCCCGTTCCAGGATGCAGTCGAGGTAGACCTGCGCGCACTTGGCGGCGTTGTTCGAGCCCTGGCCGGTGATCGGGTCGTTTGCGACGACCACGTCGGCCATGCCGAGCACGGTGCCGCCCGAGGGCAGCTCGCCGACCGGGTGCCGGACCGTCGGGGTGTAGCCGCCGGCGAGGGCTGCCAGCGGGTCGGTGAGCGTCGCGTCACGCGCCCGTTCGTACTCCCACGGAAGGTACTTCTTCATCAGGCCGCGCATCCGGTCGAGCTGTTCCTGTGCGCCGGGCCGATCGTCCCAGCAGTCCAGCGGCCCGCCGGGGTGCCCCTCGAAGAAGAGGATCTCGCAGTTGCCGCTGAGCGTGTAGCCGGGGATGACGAAGAGCTCGCCGACCTCGGGGATGATGTTGAACCGGACCGCGCGGAAGTCGGGGTGCTCCGGGCGCGGCGGGACGCCGTGCACGTAGGCCAGCGCGAGGGTCCGCTGTGGACGCGTGAACGGGGAGCGGGCGGGGTTGCGGTCGAACAGCTGGACCAGCTCGCCCTTTCCCGCCGCGACGATCACCAGGTCGTAGAGGGAGGTGAACCGGTCGAGATCTGCGGTGGTGACACCGTGGGTGACGACCTTGCCGCCGCGCTTCTCCAACAGCTCCAGCCAGCCCGCCATCTTCACCCGCTGGTCCACCGACTGGGCATACTCGTCGAGCTTGCCCACCCAGTCCATCACGCGGGTGGAGTCGGGCCCGGCGATCGAGACCCCCAGCCCCTCGACCCGGACGGTCTCCTGCTCCCAGAGGTTCAGCCCGTGGTCGCGCTCGATCCGGAGCGCGTCCCCGAACATGCACTGGGTGGACATGACCCGGCTGCGGCGGATCTCGTCGGGGGTGCGGGCGCTCATCAGCGTGGTGTCGTAGCCGTGCTCCCGCAGGGTCAGTGCGAGCTGCAGTCCCGATTGGCCCGCGCCGACGATGAGGACCTTAGGCATGCGTTCGTGGCCTTCCTGGATGTGAGAGTTCGCCGAGCGAGAGCACGTACGAGACGAGCCGGCGCAGGGTCTGGACCGTCGACGCCGGTTCCCGGGCGTCGACTGTGATCAACGGGATGTGCTCGGGGAGCGCCAGCGCCTCGCGGACGTCGTCGAGGTCGTGGTGCAGGTCCCCGTCGAACGTGTTCACCGCGACGATGAAGGGGAGCTCCGAATCGTTCTCGAAATAGTTGATCGCGGCGAACGACCGCTCCAGCCTGCGGGTGTCGACGAGGACGACGGCACCGAGGGCACCGCGGGTCAGGTCGTCCCAGAGGAACCAGAATCGTGGCTGTCCCGGGGTGCCGAACAGGTAGAGCAGCAGATCGGAGTGCAGCGTGATGCGACCGAAGTCCATCGCCACCGTGGTGGTGGTCTTCTCGGCGTCGACCGGTTCGTCGATGCCGGTCCCCGCCTCGGTCATCCACGCCTCGGTGTTGAGCGGCGGGACCTCCGAGACCGAGCCGACGAACGTCGTCTTCCCGACGCTGAAACCCCCGGCGATGACGATCTTCGCGGAGATCGCGTCCTGGGCGTGGCCCACGGCCGGCGGCTCAGACCGGTAGCCGTTGGAGTCCATCGAGGATCCTTCCGAGCAGTTCGCGGTCGTTCTGGTAGGTGTGCGCGGTGGCGTGCACGTAGACGGCGCCCTGGGCGGCCAGATCACTGATCAACACCCGCACGACGCCGAGCGGGGCGGAGATGGCCACCGACAGTTCTGCGATCGAGGCCCTGGAACGGGCGAGCTCGTAGAGCATGCGCGACTCGGGCATCAACGTCTCGGGCAGTCCCGGGTCGTACTCCGGTACCGAGACCAGGGCCTCGACCAGCAACTCGTGCCGGGCCCGGGTCCGGCCCCCGGTCAGCGTGTACGGGCGTATCCGCCTGCTGCGCGTTTGCGCGCGCCCCTCGGGCGGCGTGTCGGACGGCATGATGGCCACCTCCCGGGTCAGTCCTGCGCCCGACGTGCGGACAGCACGCGGCGCAGATCGGCACGGACTTCGGGGGTCAGCACGTGACCCGCGTTGCGCACGAACTGGGTCATCTCGTAGCCCACGACCTTCATGTCGCAGCCGGGCCCGGTCAGGACCGCGAGCCCTGCCCCCGAGCCGATGCCCATGAACAGGAGGTACCCGCGGGTCATCTTGATCATGATCTGTTCGCAGCCGCCCTTGTCGAACAGGGAGGCACTGTTGTGGGCGAGGCTCAGCAGGCCGCTGGCGATCGCCGCGAGCTGCTCCGCATCGTCGGTGGTGACCGACTCCGATGCGGTGAGCGGGAACCCGTCGGACGACATGACCAGGGCGTGGGTGACGCCGTGCACGCGGTTGACGAACTCGTCGACGAGCCAGCCGAACTCCTGCGGCCCCGAGTCGGTCTCGGACATCACCTCGAGTCCCCGTCCTCGGCGTCGGCGTCGCGGCTCTGCGCCGCCATCTCACCGTCGGTGAAGCCGTCGAGATCGGCCAGGAACTGGTCCTGGGCGTCGTCGGCGGTGACATCGAACGCGGTGGGTGGCGCGTCACCGCCGGTCGCACCCGGTTTGATGCTGCGCGAGACGCGCCGGGGCAGGCCGGTCGATGTCGTGCCCGC
>JAKDNL010000901.1 GCA_030451825.1 Pseudonocardia sp.
GGGGCGCGCCGCGCGCCCATCGGGGGGGGCCGGGCTAGCCCGCCGCCCCCCCCCCCCCCGGGCGCGCGGCCCCGCCGCGCGACCCCGGCCACGGCGGCGGCCAGCCCGACCAGGACGGGGCGGATCACCTCACGGCAGCGGTCCGCGTCACACCGGTCCCCGCCGGGCAGCACGACCTCGGTGCGCAGCGACAGGGACTCCCGCACCGCACGGGCCCGCGCCGGACCCACCCCGGTCGCGGCGCCGAGTGCGGCGTCGAGCCGGTCCCCGCCCACGTCCATCCGGTGTGCGGGCATCGCCCGCTCCCCCACGACGACCGTCAGTTCCGTACCGGAGGCACCGACGTCGACGACGAGCACCGGGGCCGCGACCGGCACCGTTCCCGGTCCAACCACGGGTGAGAGTGACGCCAGGGCTGCTGTCGGGGTCATCGGCAACCGTGGTGTCACGCTCACCCGCGATCCGGCCTCCCGGACCGGCTCCGGCCCCGCCGATGCCCCGGTCCAGGGGTCGGACCGGCCTCCGAGCACCCCCTCCGGTCGACCGCCGGACACATCCGACGCCGGCGGTGCGGCGTCCCGGGTCCCGGCGAGGACCGAGACGGGCGCGGGAACGGTCCGCACCGTCCCCGCCGCCGCGCGGAGCTCCGCCGCGTCGACCCGGACCTCGTCCGCGTCCCGGCCCGACGGGTGGACCAGCACGACGACCGGCACCGAGGCGTCGCCGTAGAGCGACTCCAGCGCCGACGAGGCCGAGGTCCCGGCCGGCAGCGTCGCGACGAGCTCGGGCCGCCCGTCGGCTCCGGGGGCGGCCAGCCGGGTCGCCGTCGTCCCGACCTGCACCGCGACCACCGGAACGACCGGGACCGCGACCACCGGAACGACCGGGACCGCGACCACCGGAACGGGCATCGGCGCCGGGGGCCGGGCACCGGTCACGACAGGTCCGGTTCCAGCCACGCGAGCTGCACCCGTCGCGCCCCGCGCCGCCGGTCCACCAGCACCGAGCGCCCCGGCGGCAGCGGAGCAGGCTTCACCGACTCGACCAGCGCACCCTCGTCCGGGCTCCCGCTGCCGACCAGGCCGGGCGCGCCCAGCTCGCGCAACCGGCCCAGCACCGGGTCGAACAGCGACCGCCCGGCGCCGCCGCTGCGCCGGGTCAGCACCACGTGCAGCCCGACGTCCTTGGCCTGGGGCAGGAACTCGGTCAGGGCCAGCAGCGGGTGCGGCGATCCGGATCCGGTCGGGGCGACGAGGTCGTAGTCGTCGACCAGCAGCCACACGTCCGGCCCGCTCCACCAGGACCGTTCGCGCAGCTGGCGCGGGGTGACGTCGGGCCCGGGCATCCGACGGCCCAGCGAGCCGGCGATCTCCGTCGCGGCGTCCGCGGTGGCCGCGGCCGTGCTCGCGTAGCCGATCAGGTGCGTGTCCGGGACGGCACCGAGCAGCCCGCGCCGGTGATCGACGACCACGATCCGGGCCTGCTCCGGGGTGAACCGCTCACAGATCCCGCGGGCCAGCGTGCGCAACAGCGTGGTCTTGCCGCCCTCGGCGTCGGCGAAACAGAGCAGGTGCGGCTCGTCCGGGTCGAGCTCGACGGTGGCCAGCCGGTCCTCGTCGACCCCGATCGGGATCCCGCGCCCGGGCCCGGGCGGTAGGTCCTCGGCCGCGATCCGGTCCGGAAGCAGCCGCACGGCGGGCACCCCGGGCCCGTCCCACGCGGCGGCCACAGCCCGCAGCGCGGCCGCGGCGGACCCCACAGCCACGGGCCGCCCCCCCCAAAACCAGGGCAAGCGCACGGAGGGCCATACCAGCCCCCGCCCCC
>JAKDNL010000312.1 GCA_030451825.1 Pseudonocardia sp.
GCCCCCCGGGGCCGCCGCGGTTCACCCTCTTGCGGGTTGGGGGGGGGCGGGCCCCCCCCGTGGGGGGGGGGCCACACCCCGGCGCGCACGAGCGGGCCCGGTCTCAGCCGACGCTCAGGATCGACGGGCACTCTGGGGGTGACAAGGGAGGTTCCCCATGAGTGCCCTCGGTGCCCTGCTCGGATTCGTCCTGCTGCTGTTCCTGATCGTCCTGATCGCGCGCGCCGTGCTGGACTGGGCCGGCGTGGTCAGCCCCGGCGCCGGCGGAGGGGTCGGCAGGGCGCGCGACGTCAGCCACCGGATCACCGAACCGGTGATCGGCCCGGTGCGGCGGGTGCTCAAGCCGGTGCGGATCGGTGCCGTGCAGCTCGACCTCGCGTTCACCGCCGTGTTCATCGCGACGCTGATCCTGCGCTCGCTCGTGTCGTACCTGTGAGCCGACTCGACCAGTGCGGTGAATCGACCTCAGCCGAGGTGGGCCCGGGTCAGAGGATCGCTCACGACATCCCGTCCGGACGGGCCGGCCAGTCCGGCACGACGTCGAGGTTCTCGGCCACCTTCCCCGGGAACCGCGGGGGCCGCTTCTCCAGGAACGAGGTGACGCCCTCCGCGGCGTCCGGGCCCCGACCGAGCCGGAAGATCGCGTTCGAGTCGACCCGGTGCGCCTCCCACGGCGTGGCCGCCCCGAGCATCGACCACAGCATCTGGCGCGACAGCGCCACCGACACCGCGGACGTGTTCTCCGCGATCTCGGTCGCGATCGCCCGGGCCGCGGGCAGCAGCTCGGCGTCCGGGACCACCCGCGAGACGAGCCCGCCGGCGAGCGCCTCCTCCGCGCCGAACACCCGCCCGGTCGCCACCCACTCCATCGCCTGCGAGATCCCGACGACCCGGGGCAGGAACCAGCTCGACGCCGCTTCCGGCACCAGCCCGCGGCGGGCGAACACGAACCCGAACCGGGCCGACTCGGCGGCGATCCGGATGTCGGCGGGCAGGGTCATCGTGGCGCCGACGCCGACCGCGGGCCCGTTGTAGGCGACGATCACCGGCTTGCGCGACGCCGCGATCCGCAGCGACACGATCCCGCCGCCGTCCCGGGGCACGCCGCCGATGCTGCCGAAGTCGCCGCGCTCGGCGGCGCGGGTCTCGTCGGTGGCGTCGAACGTGGCGCCGCCGCGACCGAGGTCGGCGCCCGCGCAGAACCCGCGCCCGGAGCCCGTCATCAGCACGACGCGGACGTCCTCGTCGGCGTCGGTCGCGTCGAACGCGGCGACGAGCTCGCGGGCCATCGTGGCGGTGAACGCGTTGAGCCGGTCCGGCCGGTGCAGGGTGATCGTGGCGACGCCGTCGGCGACGTCGAGTCCGATCTCCGAGTACTCGCTGCTCATTGCTCCTCCGCGGGAAGGACTGCGTCGTCGCTCATCGCACCGCCCACTTCCCCGTGAACACCGGGTCGCGCTTGTCCTTGAACGCCGCGATAGCCGCCGGGGTGTCCGCGGTCGCGAGGTTGATCGTCTGGGCGCGGGCCTCGTTCGCGAGGGCCTCGCGCAGGGTGGCGTCCGCGCCCTCGTGCAGGAGCGCCTTGGACTGCGCGATCGCCACCGGCGCCGCGGCCGCGAGCCGCGCACCGACATCGGCGACGAAACCGGCGATCTCCTCCGGCTCGATGACCCAGGTGACGAGGCCGAGCCGGTGCGCCTCCGCGGCGTCGATCGTCTCGGCGAGCAGCGCGAGCCGCTTGGCCTGCTGCATCCCGACCAGCTTGGGCAGCAACCAGGACCCGCCGAAATCCAGCGACAGGCCGCGCCGGGCGAAGATCTGGGAGAACCGCGCGGCCGGCGTGGCGACCACGAGGTCACAGCCCAGCGCCAGGTTCCATCCCGCCCCGACGGCGACGCCGTCCACCATGGCGACCGACGGGACCGGCAGCTCGTGCAGCAGCAGGGCCGCCTCGCTCACCTTCCGCATATGGTCCAGCGGGTGGCCGCCGCCCGCCCCGTCGGACAGGTCGGCGCCGGCGCAGAACGCACCGCCCGCGCCGGTGAGCACGACCGCGCGCACGTCCGCGTCGTCCGCGGCGGCGGCGAGCTGCGTGCGCAGTGCGTCCCACAGCTCGCCGTTGAGCGCGTTCTTCCGGTGCGGCCGGTTCAGGGTGAGGGTCAGGACGCCACCGTCGCGGCGGGTGCTCAGGACGTCGTCGACCATCGACGCTCCCTCACACGCCGAGCCGGTCGGCCAGCCGGCGCCGGTGCCCCGACGGCGGCCCCAGCAACAGCTCGGCGCTCTTGGCGCGCTTGTAGAACAGGTGGGCGTCGTGCTCCCAGGTGTAGCCGACCCCGCCGTGGTACTGCACCATCCCGGTCGCCGTGTCGAATGCCGCCGGACCGATGTAGGTCTGGGCCAGCGCGGCCGCCACCGGCAACTCGGCGCGGTCGGCATCGGCGGTCCACGCGGCGTAGCGGAGCACCGAGACGGCCTGTTCCCACGCGCTGTACATGTCCGCGCAGCCGTGCTTCACGGCCTGGTAGGAGCCGATCGGGCGACCGAACTGGACCCGCACCTTCGCGTAGTCGACGGTCAGCTCCATCGCCCGCTGCATCGTGCCGACCTGCTCCGCGGCCAGCGCCACCGCCGCCAGGTCGGCGACCAGGTCGAGCGCGGCCGCCGCGTCGGACGTCGCGAGCCGGCGCGCCGGGACGCCGGCGAACGCGAGCTTCGCCACCCGCCGGGTGGGGTCGAGGCCGGTGAGCCGGGTACGGGTGAGGCCCGGCGCGCCGCCGTCGACGGCGAACCAGCCGGGCCCGTCCGGCGTGCGGGCCGCCACGAGCACGACGTCGGCGACGTCGCCGGCGAGCACCGGGGTCTTCACCCCGTCCAGCGCCCAGCCGCCGTCGCGCTCGGTGGCGGTGGTGGCACCGCCGCTGCGGTCCCATTCCCCGCCGGTCTCGGCGACCGCGACCGTGCCGATCAGCTCGCCCGCGGCGAGTCCCGGAAGGAACTCGGAGCGGGCGGCCTCGTCGTCCAGTGCCAGCAGCGTGTCGGTGGCGAGCACCGCGGAGGCGAGGAACGGCCCCGGCGTGAGCGCGCGGCCCAGCTCCTCCGCGACGACCGCCCGCTCGACGTGGCCCGCGCCCGAGCCGCCCAGCGCGTCCGGCACGACGAGCCCGAGCGCGCCCAGCTCGGCGAGCCCGGAGAAGACGCCGTCGTCGTGGCCGCGGTCGGAGTCCATCGCGACGCGAAGCTTCGCCGACGGGGACCTGTCGGCCAGGAACTTGCGTACCGCGGCCCGCAGCTCCTGCTGCTCGGCGTCCAGGACGAGCTTCATCGGCCACCCTCCTCGCGCTGCGTACCGACCTTGAGCTCGCGGAACGGGACGTCCCGGTCGACCTGTGGCTCCTTCGGCAGGCCGAGGATCCGCTCGCCGATGATGTTGTGCTGGACCTCGTTGGTGCCGCCCGCGATGCTCGACGCCGGTGCCGAGTTGACGCCGAGCGCCAGCTCCGCGGCGCGGGCGTCGTCGGACTCCCAGGCGACCGCGTCCGCGCCGGCGATCCGGCCCGCGGCCTCGATCGCTCGGCGCAGCTGCAACGCGCCGGCCAGCTTGGCCACCGACCCGCGCGCGCCCGGCGGGTTGCCGGCCGCCGTCTCCTGGCGCATCCGGGTGTTGAGCAGCTCGAGCGCGCGCTCGTGGGCGTAGAGCTCGGCGAGCAGCTCGCGCCGTGCGGGGTCACCGGCGACGCCGGCGCGCCGGGCCAGCTCGGCCAGCGACGCGAACTCCAGCGGGTTGCTCCGGGGCCTGCGGGTGGCACCGATCGACACCCGCTCGTGCCCGAGCATCGTGACCGCGGCCTGCCAGCCCCTGCCGACCTCGCCGAGCACGTTCTCGCCCGGGACCCGGACGTCGTCGAGGTAGACCTCGTTGAACGGGGCCCGCCCGGACATGTCCTTCAGCGGCCGGACGGTGACGCCCGGGCCGTGCATGTCCACGATCATCATGGTCAGCCCGGCGTGCTTGGGCCGGTCCGGGTCGGTGCGCACGAGCAGGGCGCCGAAGTCGGCGAACTGCGCGTTCGTCGTCCACACCTTCTGCCCGTTGACCACCCAGTGGTCGCCGTCGAGCACGGCTCGGGCCTGCAGGCCGGCGACGTCCGAGCCGGCGCCCGGCTCGGAGAACAACTGGCACCAGATCTCCTCGCCGCGCAGCAGCTTCGGCAGGTACCGCGTTCTCTGCTCGGGCGTGCCGAGGTCGACGATCGTGGGCCCGCACATGCCCATGCCGATCATGAACGGGTAGGTCGGCAGGTCGAACTCGGCGGCCTCGTCGGAGAAGGCCTGTTGCGCGGCCGGGCCGAGACCCTGCCCGCCCACCTCCTTCGGCCAGGTGATGCCGGCGAACCCCGCGTCGAACAGGGCGGCCTGGAACTCCCGCGACCGGCGCAGCTGCTCGTCGGCCGCCAGCCCGGCGAACGGGGCGGGTGCGTGCGCGCCAAGCCAGGCGCGTACCGCGTCGCGGTACTCCTGCGTCGCGGCGTCCTGGGTCGTGTCGACCACCGTCATGCGCGGTTCCCTCCACGTCGGCGGATCGGTAGCCGAAACCTACCGATCAATCGTTAAGCTGACAACACCCCGGAGCGCTGCCGGATGGTTCATGCTGGCGCGATGAGCACCGCATCCGCCGAGGGGAACGGTTCCCCGGTCATCCCGCGCGGCGGTGGCCGGGATGCGATCACCGGGGCCGCGCGACAGATCTTCGCGGAACGCGGCTACCACGGCACCTCCGTGCGTGACATCGCCCAGCGTGCCGGCCTGTCGCTCTCCGCCCTCTACTACTGGCACCCGAGCAAGCAGCACCTGCTCGCCACCCTGATCGAGGAGAGCACCCACGACTACTTCCAACGATGCGACGAGGCGCTGTGCGACGCGGGCGACGACCCGGCCGAACGGTTGCGCGCGCTGGTCGGCGCCACCGTCGAGTACCGCGTGAGCCACCGCGTGCAGAGCAACATCGGCACGCTGGAGTGGCGCAACCTCGACCCGGAGAACCGCGAGCGGCTCGACGGGCTGCGCCGCTCGGCCACCCGGCTGTGGGCCGACCTGATCGCCGACGGCGTCGCGCGCGGGGTCTTCCGGTGCCGCGAGCCCGACGACGCACGGCGCTCGATCGTCGCGGCCTGCAACGCGGTCGCACAGTGGTACGAGCCCGACGGGGACATCACCCCGGCAGAGCTGGCCGAGCGCTACATCGCGATCGCGTTGCGGATCGTCGATGACCGGGGTTGACGGAGGACGTGCTCGGCCCGGCTCCCCGGCCCTGGGCCCATCAGCGCACCTTGTTCGGGCCCGCGTAGCCGAACAGGTACCCCGCGACCTTGCGCATCTGGATCTCCTCGGAGCCCTCGGTGATCCGGTAGCGACGGTGGTGGCGGTAGATGTGCTCGAACGGGGTGTGCCGGGTGTAGCCGAGCCCGCCGTGCACCTGCATGGCCCGGTCCGCGGCGTCGCAGACGAACCGGTTGGCCCGGTAGTTGCACATCGAGACCCGGTCGCTGATCTCCATGTGCGGCAGCCGGTCGAGCTCCCACGCGGTCTTGCGTACCAGCCCGCGCAGCATCTCGGCCTCGGTCTGCAGCTCCACCAGCGGCCACTGGATCGCCTGCTGCGTCGCGAGCGGCTTGCCGAAGGTGACCCGCTCGCGGGCGTAGGCCACGCTGCGGTCGATGCAGAACTGCCCGGCGCCGACTCCGGAGGCGGCCTGCCGGATCCGGTTCTCGTGCACGAACGTCTGCGCGACGGCGAGCCCGTCACCCTCCGCGCCGAAGATCGCCGAGTCCGGCACCCGCACGTCGCGGATCGTGACCTCGGCGTGGTCGGTGGGCATGTTGAACGTCCACCAGTGGAAGTCCACCGAGAAGCCGGGGCTGTCGGTGGGGACGAAGAACGCGGTGATCCCGCGCCCGTGGCCCGGCTCACCCGACGTCCGGGCGAACACCACGTCGTGCGTGGCACGAGCGGAGCTTGCGGAGTGAGCATCGGCGGAGTGCATGCCGGAGTTGAAGCGCTTGGCCCCGTTGATGATCCAGTCGTCCCCGTCGCGGACGGCGGTGGTCTCCATCCAGGTGGCGTCGCTGCCGTGCTCGGGCTCGGTGAGTCCGAAGCCGATCCGCTTGGTGCCCTCGAGCATCGGCTCCAGGAACTCCTCGCGCTGCTCGGAGGTGCCGTAGGAGAGCATCATGTGCACGAACGGGAAGTTGCCCACCACCGACGCCTCGTTCTGCAGGTCGTTGTGCAGGCCGAGGCCCTTGCGGGCCAGGTGCTCGCGGATCACCGCCATGTCCAGGTTGGTGCCGTCCGAGCCGCCGACCTCCGTCGGCAGCCCGTAACGCAGCCAGCCCGCGGCGTCGGCCAGCCGGAACATCTCGCCGAGCAGCTCCTCCCACTCGCGCCGCGGCACGCCCCCGTTCTCGAAGTCCGTGCGGGCGTACTCGCGGCGGTGGTCGAAGAACCGCTCGTTGTCGTCGCGCTCCTGCAGCGGCCTGATCTCCCGCTCGATGAAGTCGTCGAGCTCGGCGAGCCGCCGGTTCAGCTCGGCGGGGAGTTCGAAGTCCACGGTGACCCCCTTAACGATCGTTCAGCCAGCGTCGCATCGCGGGCGGTCCGGTGGAACCACTCGACCGGTCAGGATTCGAGAAGCGCACGTCAACGGGACCTTTGTAGCGTGACGGGCATGGACATCACCGCTCACCAGAGCCTCCCTCCCGTCGGCTCCATCACCCTCGAGGTGCCCGACCCCGCAGCCGCGAACACGTTCCACACCACCGCCTTCGGCGTGCACGCCGAAGTGCGCACCCGCGCCTCCGCCGCCCCGACAACCGGATTTCGTGGATTCGTGCTGTCTCTCGTGGTCTCCCAGCCGAGCACGGTCGACGACCTCGTCGGCGCCGCCCTCGACCGCGGCGCCACGTCCGTGAAACCCGTCGCGAAGTCGTTCTGGGGCTACGGGGGCGTTGTCGCGGCCCCGGACGGGACGATCTGGAAGGTCGCCACCTCCTCGAAGAAGGACACCGGGCCGACTACACGCACCATCGACGACATCGTGCTGCTGCTGGGCGTCACCGACGTCAAGGCGAGCAAGCGGTTCTACGTCGACCACGGGCTGACGGTCGCCAGGAGCTTCGGCAGCAAGTACGTCGAGTTCGCCTCCACGGGCTCACCGGTCAAGCTGTCGCTCCTGAGCCGGCGAGCCCTGGCCAAAGACGCCGGTGTCCCCGTCGACGGCTCCGGATCGCACCGGGTCGTCATCGGCAGCGCCACCGGATCTTTCACCGACCCCGACGGGTTCGCCTGGGAGTCCGCGTCGACCTGAGGGTCAGGCCCGGACGCCGCACGTGCGTGTTCGGCGTCGTGTCGCGCCAGGTCCGCACCCGGTCGAAGCGGCACTCAGGTGATCCCGAACCCGCGCATCTTGCGGTAGAGGGTGTTGCGACCGATACCGAGTGCCTGGGCCGCACGGGTGCGGTTACCGCCCGCCGATCGCAGGGCTTCGGTCACGGCCTCCCTCTCGGCCGACTCCAACTTGCCCAGCGAACGTCGGGGGGCGCGGAGCTCATCGGGCAGGTCGTCGACCTCGACGAGCCCTCCCTCCGCCCGCCGGGCGAGCAGCACCACCGTGTTGTCGAGCTCGGCCACGTTGCCGGGCCAGTGCCAGGACATCAACCGGTCCCACACCGACGGGGCGAAACGGGTCGCTGACTCCGGTTCGGGCAGCCCGGCCAGCATGTCCCGTACGAGCGACGGCACGTGCTCGTGGCTCTGGGCGAGGCCGGGCAGCCGCACGGTGGTGGCGACCCGCCGCACCATCCCGACCACGACGTCGTCCGCGGCGTCGAGGTCGGCGGTGAGCGCGATCCGAACCCCGGTACCGGCCAGCGCCTCCACCTGGGCCACGGACGGATGCGGCGACTCGTGGACCCGGCGCAGCACCAGGCCACGGCCGTGGGCCCCCGCGGCCCCCCCCCCCGCGCACCACCCCCGCGACACGGGAGGCCCCACCCCCCCCCGGGCCACGGCCCCCAGGCGGCCC
>JAKDNL010000902.1 GCA_030451825.1 Pseudonocardia sp.
TCGGCACCCCCGGAAGCCCACGACGATCTACTGTGAAACCGACCCACGTTCGACCACCGACGACGAGGAGAGCCCGTGGACGACCTGCAGATCGCGAAGGCGGCCCGACTGCTTCCACCGACCGACGTGGCCGGCGCGATGGGCCTGGACCCCGCTCTGCTGGAGCCCTACGGAAACGACGTGGCGAAGGTACGGCTGGACGCGATCGACGCGCTCGCCGACCGGCCGAGGGCCAAGTACGTCATCGTCTCGGCGATCACGCCCACGCCGCTCGGCGAGGGCAAGACGACCACCACCGTCGGGCTCGGCATGGCGATGGCGCGGACCGGGCGCAAGGCCACGATCGCGGTGCGACAGCCCTCGATGGGGCCCACGTTCGGCATCAAGGGCGGCGCCGCGGGCGGCGGCTACTCCCAGGTCGTGCCGATGGAGAAGCTCAACATGCACCTGACCGGCGACTTCCACGCCGTCACCGCCGCGCACAACATGCTCTCCGCCGTCCTGGACAACCACCTCTACCAGGGCAACGAGTGCGAGATCGAGCCGCACTCGATCACCTGGAAGCGGGTGCTCGACGTCAACGACCGGGCCCTGCGCAACATCGTGAGCGGGCTCGGGACGCGGATGGACGGCGTCCCCCGCGAGACCGGGTTCGACATCACCACGGCCAGCGAGGTGATGGCGATCCTGGCCCTGGCCACCTCGCTGACCGACATGCGTGAGCGCCTGGGCCGGATCGTCGTCGGCTACACCGGCGAGGGCAAGCCCGTGACCTCGGAGGACATCCGGGGTGCCGGGGCGATGGCGGCGATCATGCGCGACGCGCTGGCCCCGAACCTGATGCAGACCCTCGAGAACACGCCCGCGCTGGTGCACGCCGGGCCGTTCGGCAACATCGCGCACGGCAACTCCAGCATCGTCGCCGACCTGATCGGCATCCGGACCGGCGAGTACCTGATCACCGAAGCCGGGTTCGGCGCGGACATGGGCGCCGAGCGGTTCTTCAATATCAAGTGCCGGGCGTCGGGCCTGGTCCCGGACGCCGCGGTGATCGTGGCGACGGTGCGCGCGCTCAAGGCGCACTCCGACAAGTTCAAGGTCGTGGCCGGCAAGCCGCTGCCCGAGGCGATGCTCGCCGAGAACCCCGACGACGTCACCGCGGGCGGCGCGAACCTGCGCAAGCAGATCGAGAACATGCGCAGCCACGGCGTCTCCCCGGTCGTCGCGATCAACGCCTTCCCCACCGACCACCCCTCCGAGCACGCCGCGATCGCGGCGATCGCCGAGGAGATGGGCGCCCGCTGGGCGGTCTGCACGCACTTCACCGACGGCGGCGCGGGTGCCACCGACCTGGCCGAGGCCGTCGCCGAGGCCGCGGAGGAGCCCTCCGAGTTCCGGTTCCTCTACCCGGACTCGGCCCCCCTCAAGGAGAAGATCGAGACCGTGGCCCGCGAGGTGTACGGCGCCGACGGCGTCGACTACACGCCGGTCGCGAACCGCCAGCTCGAGTCCTACGAGGCCAACGGGTTCGGCTCGCTACCGGTCTGCATCGCCAAGACGCACCTGTCGCTCTCGTCGGACCCGACGCTCAAGGGTGCCCCGACGGGCTGGCGGCTGCCGGTCCGCGAGGTCCGTGCCTCGGTCGGCGCCGGGTTCGTCTACCCGATCTGCGGCGACATGCGCACGATGCCCGGCCTGGGCGCGACCCCGGCCGCCCACTCGATCGACCTCGACGAGAACGGCGAGGTCACCGGCCTGTTCTGACCCCCGTGGGGGGGGGGGGGTTGGGGGGCGCGGCGATAAGCCCCCCCCCCCCCG
>JAKDNL010000903.1 GCA_030451825.1 Pseudonocardia sp.
GGCTCGGATGCGAGCAGGATCCGGGTGATCACCGCGCCCAGCGAGAGCGTCACCGGCTCGGTGCCGAGGTTGACCACCACCCGCAGCCGCCCGCGGTTGACCACCAGCGTGCGGGCCTGCTCGTGCACGTCCACGCCGATCGAGTCCAGCCACGGGTCCGAGAGCTCCGGCCACGTCTTGCGCAGCCGGATCAGCTCCTGGTGCATCCGCAGCAGGGTGGTGTGCGGCTCCTGCTCCGTCTCGGCCCAGTCGAGCTTGGAGTCGAGGAACGTGTTCTCGGCGTTCGGGTCCGGCACCTCGGTGTCGCCGGCGGTGGCCGCCCAGCCGTGGTCGGCGAACTCCGCCGTGCGTCCGGTGCGGACGGCCTCGCGCAGCGCAGGATCCGGGAAGTGGGAGAAGAACTGCCAGGGCGTGCGGGCGCCCCACTCCTCGCCCATGAACAGCATCGGCGTGAAGCCGGAGGTGAACAGCAGCGCGGCGCCGCAGGCCAGCACGCCGGCGGACAGGCTCTCGGTGAGCCGGTCGCCGGTGGCGCGGTTGCCGATCTGGTCGTGGTTCTGCAGGTAGGTCACGAACCGGGTGCCCGGGATCGTCCCGGTGTCCACCGGGGCGCCGTGGCTGCGCATCCGGAACGTCGAGAACGTGCCCTCGTGCAGGAACCCGCGGGTCAGCACGTGCGCCAGCCCGTTCAGCCCGGCCTCGGCGAAGTCGGCGTAGTAGCCCTGCGACTCGCCGGTGAGCACCGCGTGCAGGCAGTGGTGGACGTCGTCGGCCCACTGCGCGTGCAGCCCGTAGCCGCCGCCCTCCCGGGCGGTGATCAGCCGCGGGTCGTTCAGGTCGGACTCGGCGATCAGCGACAGCGGCCGGCCGGTGTGCGCCTCCAGCGCCGTCACCTCGACGGTCAGCTGCTCCAGGACGTGCTGGGCGCGGGTGTCGCGCAGCGCATGCACGGCGTCGATCCGCAGGCCGTCGACGTGGAAGTCGCGCAGCCACATCAGCGCGTTGTCGATCACGTAGCGGCGGACCTCGTCGGAGTGCGGGCCGTCCAGGTTCAGCGACGGGCCCCAGATGGTGCGCCCGGCGAAGTAGGGGCCGAACCGGTCCAGGTAGCCGCCGGAGGGCCCGAGGTGGTTGTAGACGACGTCGAGCACGACGCCGATCCCGCGCGCGTGCGCGGCGTCGACGAACCGCTTGAACGCGTCCGGCCCGCCGTAGTTCTCGGTGACGGCGTACCAGCCGACGCCGTCGTAGCCCCAGTTGCGGGGGCCGTCGACGGCGTTCACCGGGAGCACCTCGACCAGGTCGATGCCGAGCGCGACCAGGTGGTCCAGGCGTCCGATCGCAGCGTCGAACGTGCCCTCGTCGGTGAACGTGCCGATGTGGCACTCGTAGAGCACCGCGCCGGCCAGCGCGCGGCCGGTCCAGCGGTCGTCGGTCCACCAGAACGCGTCCTGGTCGTAGCGGCGCGACCCGCCGTGCACGCCCTCGGGCTGCCACAGCGAACGGGGGTCGGGCAGCGGGGTCGGGTCGTCGTCGAGGAGGAACGCGTACGTCGTCCCCGGGCCGTTGTCCTCGATCTCGGCGCGCCACCAGCCGTCGGACCCCCGCCCGAGGGAGTAACGCTCACCGTCGACGATCACGGCGACCTGCCGACGATCGGGCGCCCATACGGAGTACTCGCTCACGCCGACATCTTCCCCCGCGCCCGGCTCCCACTCACAGGCGGTGGACGAGCGTGACATTCGTAGCGCTCAACGCAACGAATGCCACGTTCGTTCGGCCCGTTCGGGCTCCGCGGCCGGGCGCGCGGGCGG
>JAKDNL010000313.1 GCA_030451825.1 Pseudonocardia sp.
CGAACGCCGGACGCTCGGAACGGATCCGGGGCAGCTCGGTGAAGTTGTGCCGCGGTGGCGGGCAGGAGGTCGCCCACTCCAGCGAGTTGCCGAAGCCCCACGGGTCGTCGGCGGTGACCACGCGGCCGTAGCGGTAGCTCTTGAACACGTTGTAGAGGAACGGCAGCGTCGAGGCGCCCAGCACGAACGCGCCGATCGAGGAGATCATGTTCAGCGTCGTGAAGCCGTCCATCGGCAGGTAGTCGGCGTAGCGGCGCGGCATGCCCTCGTTGCCCACCCAGTGCTGCACCAGGAACGTCATGTGGAAGCCGACGAACGTGGTCCAGAAGTGGAACTTGCCCAGCTTCTCGTCCATCATCCGGCCGGTCATCTTCGGGAACCAGAAGTAGATGCCGGCGTAGGTGGCGAACACGATCGTGCCGAACAGCACGTAGTGGAAGTGGGCGACCACGAAGTAGGTGTCGGAGACGTGGAAGTCCACCGGCGGCATCGCGAGCAGGATGCCGGTCAGGCCACCGAACAGGAACGTGACCAGGAAGCCGATCGCGAACAGCATCGGCGTCTCGAAGGTGATCTTACCCTTCCACAGGGTGCCGATCCAGTTCACGAACTTGACGCCGGTCGGGATCGCGATCAGGAACGTGGTGAAGGAGAAGAACGCGAGCAGCACCGCGCCGGTGGCGTACATGTGGTGCGCCCACACCGCGACCGACAGCGCCGCGATCGCGATCGTGGCGAAGATCAGGCCCTTGTAGCCGAACACCGGCTTGCGGGCGAACACCGGGAAGATCTCCGAGACGATGCCGAAGAAGGGCAGCGCGACGATGTAGACCTCGGGGTGGCCGAAGAACCAGAACAGGTGCTGCCAGAGGATCACCCCGCCGTTGGCCGGGTCGAACACGTGCGCACCGAGGTGGCGGTCCGCGGCCAGGCCGAGCAGCGCGGCGGTCAGGATCGGGAACGCGATCAGGATCAGCAGCGCCGTGATGAAGATGTTCCAGGTGAAGATCGGCATCCGGAACATCGTCATGCCGGGGGCGCGCATGCAGACGATCGTCGTCACGAAGTTGACGCCACCGAGGATCGTGCCCAGACCGGCCACGACCAGGCCGAGGATCCAGAGGTCACCGCCGGGGCCCGGCGAGTGGATGACGTCGGAGAGCGGGCTGTAGGCGAACCAGCCGAAGTCCGCGGCGCCACCGGGGGTCAGGAAGCCGCCCATGACGGTCAGGCCGCCGAACAGGAACAGCCAGTAGGAGAACGCGTTGAGCCGCGGGAACGCGACGTCCGGGGCGCCGATCTGCAGCGGCACGATGTAGTTCGCGAAGCCGAACAGGATCGGCGTCGCGTAGAGCAGCAGCATGATCGTGCCGTGCATCGTGAACAGCTGGTTGTACTGCTCGGTCGAGAGGAACTGCAGCTCCGGACGGGCGAGCTCACCGCGCATCAGCAGTGCCATGGCACCGCCGGCCAGGAAGAACCCGAACGACGTGACCAGGTACAGGATCGCGATGTCCTTGGGGTCTGTCGTCCGCAGCATCTTGAGCAGCGTGGATCCCTTGCCCGTCCGCCGCGCCGGGTATGGGCGCGACGTGATCGGCTTGGGCGCGACGGCTGTCACTGGGCCTCCTGCACTTGCCTCGCTTGAGCTCGCCCCGCAACAGGGCCGATCGGACTCTAGCTCGCGGCCACCAGCCGGCGGCCGTCCGGGTCGGACGATCTAGGCCGACCATGGTCTGATCAATGATTGTGCTCTACCTTCGGTAGAAAGACCATCCGGGGTCCCTGCCAGCAGACACGGACGAGTGATCTCTCTGGTTGGGCTGCAGGCCTGCCTGGCAACGTGCGTGACCGTGATCTCCGTTTCCCCTCCCCCCACTGCCGCTCTGCGCCTGACCGTTGCCCTCGTCTCCGTTTGCGCGTTCGCACTGGTGCTCCTCGTCACGTCCCCGCCCGCGCATGCTGCCGACTACTGGACGGTCATGGTTCGCGCGACGGACGAGCGCGGCCAGTACATGCCGGTTCGGAACGGCGACGCCGGATTCGGCTACACCAAAGCCTGCCAGAAGCACAACTTCTGCAACCTCAACCTCATCCAGGCAACGATCGAAGGTCGAGGAGATACCTCAGATGAAGGTGGCGGCCGGTTCAAGTACACCGGGCATGTAGTTGGAGACGAAGTTGGGGACGTGACGTTGATCGTCATCGGCGACCTCAATCCTCAGACGGCGCGCGGTGCGACCCCCGACGGTGGCCCCGCGGGGGTAATCACTGCCTACTGCGCGGGCGCCCCACGATGCCCGGACCCCATCAATGCTTGAGCCTTCAGCAGCCGTCAACGCGGACGAAATGTGACGAGAAGGTCGGGCGGATCGCCTGTAGTGGCCGGACGAACGTCCTCGACGTCAGCCGAGACGGGTTCCCCGCCCCCTGCAGTGCGGATAAGTCCGGCCTCTGCCCATAGGTACGGTTCCACCACGAGGGTTCCCGCTGCCCGGACCCGCTCGATCTGCGGCGAGGGGGGTGGACCGATAAGGACGACATCGATCCCGGGGCCCGCCGACACGAGGTAGGCACCTGGACGACCCTGGGCAGGGTCCTCGACAATCCTGAGCGCTCCGACCACGACCGCTACTCCCGAGTCCGCGTTCGAGGTCACTCCGTCGGGCTCGTCGGCGGGGGCAGTCCCGGGAGGGCCGTCAATCGCGATGCCCAGACCGAACTCCCGATGTTCCCCGGGACGCGGGACCTCGACCTCACCGTCCTCGACGGTCCAGGACTTGATGATCGCATGGAGCTTGTGGGCCACGGTCAAAGCTTAGGCCGTCAGCGGAGACGCTGCCTCGCCCACCAACAGACCCTCGATCGGAAGCCGCAAACCACCTGCGCAGGGTCGCGACTCTGGAGCCGACGGCATGCAGCCTGGCCGGCACGATAATCCGAGTAACTCACAGGCGAGGACAAGCCGATAGGCACGTCAACGCAACGGCACGAACAGCTCTGACCACACCTCCGGGGCGGTGGCCGGGTTCGGCAGCTCGTCGACGATGTAGAACTCCGTGCCCAGGCCCATCGCGAAGATCGGCTCCGGCATCGCGAGCAGGAAGTGATCCGGGGCCATCTGGCTGGCGTGGGCCTGCATGGACTTGCGCTTGACCTCGGCGAACTCGACGGCCTCGACCCGGTGTGTGATCTCCGACTCGGGCTTGCCGAACGAGCCGTCGTCCGGGATCTCGGGGGGCTCCCAGCCGTCCGGCCGGTCCTGGGCCATCCCCTTCAAGCCCCGCAGCATCCAGTCCCGGTTCGTGGTGCCCTGCGCGACGACCGGCACCGCGGACAGCTCGCCGGCCCGCTTGCCGACCCGGTGCACCTGGATGTGGTCCGGGTGCCCGTAGCCGCCGTTGTCGTCGTAGGTGGTCAGGACGTCGGGCTCCTCCTCGTCGAGGATCACCGCGAGTCGCTTGGCCGCGTGCTCGACGCCGGCCTGCCAGAAGCAGTAGGGAGCATCGTTGGTCGGCTCGCCCATCATCCCGGAGTCGATGTAGCCGAGGAACTCGACGCGGGCGGCGCCGATCGCCTTCGCCGACTCGTAGCACTCCCCGGAGCGGCGGACGGCGAGCTGCTCGCCCTCGGCGAGCACGCCCGGCACCGGCTCGCCCATCTCTCCGCGGGTGGCGAAGACGAGCACGACGCGGTGCCCGGCAGCCGCGGCCTTGGCCAGCGTGCCGGCCGAGCCGATCGACTCGTCGTCGGGATGGGCGTGGAAGCTGACGATGGTCCCCATGGTCCGCGAGCCTAGGCAGCCGCCCACTACCCGAGGACGCGGGTCAGGGCCGGGCCGACGTCGCCGAGCCGGGAGACGGTCTGGCACAGCCCTCCCCCGCGCGCGGCCAGCGCGGCGCTCGCCCGGGCCGCGTCCGGGTCCGGGTCGCCGGGCTGGGGCAGCAGCACGTGCACCCGGTCGATCCCGCCGAGCGCGGTCAGCGGGTCCGCGCCCGCGGTGTGCAGGCAGTCCGAGAGCAGCACCACCGTGCGTTCCTGGGCCGGCGCCGCGCTGAGCTGCACCGACGCCTCGCGCAGGGCCGCGGCCAGGTCGGTGGTGCCGTGCCCGCGCAGCGCGACCAGCTCCGAGACCAGCGACTCCGGCGACCGCCCGACGCCCTGACGCTGCAGGATCCGCACCCCGGACCCGAACGCGAGCACACCCGGCTCCAGCCGGGTGCCGCTGCCCTCCGAGGCCAGCACGACACCGGCCGCCGAGACCGCGGCCAGCGCGACCGCGAGACCCTGCATCGACCCGGAGATGTCGACCAGCAGGCAGATCGCGCGCCGGTGCGCCGTCCAGTCGCGGGTGACGATGTCGTCGACGCCCGGGCGCGTGGAGTCGGCCGGCTGCCAGGCGTCGAGCGTACGGTCGAGGTCCAGGTCGCCGTCCCCGCCCCGGCGCGGGCCGAGCTTGCGGGTGCCGCGTGCCTTCGCGGGGCCGACCCTGCCGAGCCGGATGAACACCCGTCCGGCCAGCCGCCGCGCGCGGGCGCGCAGCTCCGCGTCGGTGGCCACGGCGAGGTCGGCCAGCAACGCGGCCGCGGCCTCCGGGTCCTGCTCCATCGCGGCGTCGAACGCCGCGTCGTCGAGCTCGCCGAGCTCCGGCGAGACGTCGTCGAACGTGTCGTGCCGCGACCCCAGCTCCGCGCGGCCGAGCGTGCGCTCGTTGCGCCCGGACTGCGCGCGGTCCTTGCCCGGGTTCTGTCCCTGCTCCTGGCCCGGCGCCCCGGAGGGCGGCGGGCCGTCAGCTTTTCCCGGCTCGTCCTCCGAGGAATCGGTCGGCTCGTCGGCGTCCGGTGGCCAGAACGTCTCGAGCAGCTCGTCGAGCACCGACTCCGGGGTGCGGTCGACGCCGTCGGCGATCCGGATCCGCCCGGACAGCGCCGCGTAGGTGGCGTCGCGCGCGCTCTCCCGGGTGAACGGGTCCTCACGCCGCAGCCCGGCCAGCCCGGTCAGCACGTGCGCCAGGTCGATCGCGCCCCGCACCGAGGAGCCCATCCGCACGTCGCGGTGCTCGCGGGTGGCGCGGGTGAGCCCGACGGCCAGGTCGGTGGCCCGGCCGGTGACCCCGCTGACCGCGCTGGTGATCGTGCGCTCGGCCGGTTCGTCCTGGTAGCCCAGGACCACCCGGCACATCCGGTCGGCGATGGCCTGGCTGACCCGGGCGGTGCCGATCGCGTCGAACGGGTTCATCGCGGCGATCAGGCGGAACCCGGGCCCGGCCGAGACCGTACCCAGGCGCGGCACCGTGATCTCGCCCTCGGTGAGCACCGTGATCAGGACGTTCAGCGTCTCCTCCGGGACCCGGTTCATCTCCTCGAGGTAGAGCAGCCCCCCGGCTCCGATGTCGTCGCCGCGCATCGCGGTGAGCAGCGGGCCGTCGGTGAACGCGTCCGGGCGATAGCCCTCGGCCAGCACCCGCGCCGGGTCGAACGAGCCGATCAGGCGCGCCGGGGTGAGCTCGGCATTGCCCTCCACGAACACCATCCGCTGCCCGCCCTCGCGGGCGATCGCGTGCAGCAGTGTCGACTTGCCGGTGCCGGGCGGGCCCTCCAGCACGACGTGCCGCCCGGTCGCCAGCGCGACGGTGAGCACCTCCCGCTCACGGCGCAGTCCGACGATGGCCACCGGCCCGCCGTTCGGCGACGGACCGGACACGGGCTGAGCCTGCGGTGTTGCCTGGGGTGTTGCCTGGGGTGTTGCCTGGGGTGTTGACAGCACTGTCACCTCCGAGATCCTCGACAGTGCATGTCATCACATCCGGAGCACGGGGCGCACCGGCTGTGACGCACGTGCGGAAACAGTCCACGATCCGTTGACGCCCCGTAGTGCGTGTGTAGCATCACAATCCCGAACCGGCCCACCAGAATCGGCACAGGAGCCACCCACCATGGCTGAACTCTTCAACGCTGCGGAGTACCTGACCCGGGCCCGTGTGGCCGCCGGCGACGGTGACCGGATCGCCGTCCGCCATCCCCGCGGCCGGTTGACCTACACCCAGCTCACCGACGAGGTCCGCCGCGTCGCCGGGGGCCTGCGCGCCATCGGGGTACGTCCGGAGCAGCGGGTGCTGCTGGTGATGACCGACGACGTCGAGCTGTTCACCGCGGTCCTGGCCACGATGTGGATCGGTGCCGTGGCCGTGCCGTCCTCGACGATGCTGACCGGGCGCGAGCTGTCGGTGCTGGTCCGCGACTCGCGTGCGAGCGTGCTGATCGGCAGCCCCGAGTTCGCCGGGAACCTCGCCACGGCCGCGGACGGCGCTCCCGACCTGACCCGGATCGTGCTCACCGGCGAGAGCCCGCTGGACGCGAACGGGCTGGTCGACGGGGCCGTGTCGCTCACCTGGGACGAGATGCTGGCCGAGACCGAGAGCAGCGACAGCCCGGTGGACGCCCCCTACCCCACCTGGGACGAGTCGCAGGCGCTCTGGCTCTACACCTCCGGCACGACCGGCAAGCCCAAGGGCGCGATGCACCGCCACACCGACATCCGTCACGTCGCCGAGACCTACGGCAAGCAGGTGCTCGGCATCGACCGCGACGACATCTGCCTGTCGGTGGCGAAACTGTTCTTCGCCTACGGCATCGGCAACTCGATGTTCTTCCCGCTCTCGGTCGGCGCGAGCGTCGTGCTGGAGCCGTCGCGACCGAACCCCGACCTCTACTCCCGGCTCTGCGCCGAGCACGCCGCGACGCTGTTCTTCGCGGTGCCCAGCTTCTGGGCCCCACTGCTGGCCGCCGAGCTGGACCCGAAGCGGTTCGCCACCGTCCGTCGCGGGGCGTCGGCGGGCGAGGCGCTGCCGGCCCGGATGTTCCACGGCGTGCGCGAGCGCTACGGGTTCGAGGTGCTCGACGGCATCGGCTCCACCGAGGCGCTGCACATCTTCATCTCGAACCTTCCCGGGCAGGTCGTGCCGGGCAGCTCCGGGTACCCGGTGCCCGGCTACCGGGTCCAGCTGCGCCGCACCGACGGCAGCGTGATCGACGGCGCGGGCGAGTCCGGGATGCTCTACATCGCCGGCGAGTCGATCTGCACCGGCTACTGGTGCCGCACCGAGGTGAACCGGATGGTCTTCCACGGGGAGTGGATGCGCACCGGGGACCAGTACGTCCGCGGCGAGGACGGCTCCTACACCTGCCTCGGCCGCGCCGACGACGTGCTCAAGGTCGGCGGTCTGTGGGTGAGCCCGAGCGAGGTCGAGGTCCGGCTGCTCGAGCACCCGGCGCTGGCCGAGGCCGTCGTCGTCGGCATCCCGGACGACGACGGGCTGGACAAGCCGGTCGCGTTCGTCGTCCCGCTCCCCGGCCAGAGCCCGGACGAGGCCGAGCTGATCGCGTTCTGCCGGGCCGGCCTGGCGGCGTTCAAGCGCCCGCGCGCGGTGGTCACGGTCTCCGAGTTGCCCAAGACCGCGACCGGCAAGATCCAGCGGTTCCGGCTGCGTGAGCAGGCCGCGCTGCTGCCGACCGCGACCCCGCCGCGCACTCCGGCCTGAGGAGTCCGCGACACTCCACAAACTTTCGTCGCAACGCGTGCATGTTGTAGACTGAGATCGACCCGAACCGAGGAGCGGCCTCCCATGACCGACGCCGGCACCACCACCGAGACGACTCCGGCGGTCGACTTCGACCGGGAACCGGGGAGCTACAAGCACTGGACGCTCGAGGTCGACGACGCCGCCGGCCTCGCCTACGTGCGCCTCGACATCGCCGAGGACGGCGGCATCGTGCCCGGCTACGAGCTGAAGATGAACTCCTACGACCTCGGCGTCGACATCGAGCTCTACGACGTCACCCAGCGCCTGCGCTTCTCCCACCCGAACGTCCGCGCGGTCGTGCTGACCAGCGGCAAGGACAAGAACTTCTGCGCCGGCGCGAACATCCGGATGCTCGCCCAGAGCCCGCACGCGTGGAAGGTGAACTTCTGCAAGTTCACCAACGAGACCCGCAACGGCATCGAGGA